>DATJPT010000016.1 GCA_035506275.1 Bacteroidota bacterium | reverse complement strand
GGGTTCCAATTTCGGTGCAAAAATTCCATATGATGATGTTCGAAAAACTTGTTCGCACCGAAATTGGCGGGGGTGCGGCTGGGATTGAATCCGCGCGTTACGATTTTCCCCGAAGGGATCCTTCGGACGAGAGATTTCTTTAGATCCTTTCTTTCTCGGAAAGAAAGGATCCCTATCAAACCAAATTGAGACACTACCGGATTCTGCATCCTCTTGACTTTTCCCCCTCTTTTTTCTAGAATGGGCCGGGAGAAAGGTCGCATTCATCGAATATTATTGTCCTCCTAAGAGGATTACACCGGCCCCTCGAAACTGCAAAAAATCTTCTCAGTCGTTGTTCACATCATATTTATTCCCCGGCTGGTTAATTCTCCCGACAAAATCATTCCACCATGAGACGAGACTATTATGGCGAATATAGAAAGATCCACTGAACCGGCGAGGCTGCTCCCTATCGGTCTACCGAAGCCGACCGCCGGCCGAAGCACTTCGGTCACCCGGGCGCTGCAGCTGCGAAAGACTACCCGCGAAATACAAGTGAAGAAACTTCCTGTCCAAGTGCTCTCAAACCTTCTTTGGGCGGCGTATGGGATCAACCGCAAGAAAGGACCGTTCAATACTCCCGGACGAACGGCGGCATCGGCGAGCAACTCTCAGGAGATCGACCTCTATGTTGCGATCCAGGACGGGATTTATTTTTTCGACGCCGAGCAGCACAGGCTGGTTCCTGCAGTTGCCGGAGATTTTCGCGCTCTTGCGATCGGTCCCGGGCAGGCAGAGTTCGTGGCAAAGGCGCCGGTCCAGCTTATCTACGTCGTCAATGTGGACAGGCTTGTTCACACGTCCGGGTTTCAGGAACCGGGACTGCTCGACCCGGAGGTTCAGAAGTCGTATTACTTCGTCGATACCGGCCTCATTGCCGGGAACGTTTACTTATTCGCCGCGGCGCAGGGGTTGGCATCGTGGTTCCATAACTGCAACAAGCCGGGCCTTGCGGCAAAACTGAACTTGCGTGCAGAACAAAGGGTCCTGTTCGGACAAACGATCGGGTATCCTAAAAGAGGATAAAGAGTCATCGGTGGATCAGGACGGCGCACCTCTGGCTATTTCCCCGCGGCTATTTTGTTGTGATTTGATCCCCGTCTGTCGCCGCAATGATTGTTCCGTCCGTGCGGTTTAGCAATACGAGCCGCGACCTTCCCGCCTCAACCGGTATGTCGATCGTGCGGCCGCCGAAGGAAACTTTCTTTTCGGCATTAACCGAAGACTCGTTCACGCACACGATGAACGCGGCGTTGTCCCCTTCCATTACTCCCGATTCTACGCGTTCGTTGGAGATATCTCCCCGTAACCCAGAATAGCTCAATACCGCATGAAGCAACGCCGTCAAGGGCTCCCGCTCAAGAGCGACGTCGAGCGGCAAAGGTTCATGCAGAATGTTTCCCTTCAACGTATCGACAAACGGTGCAAGGCTCTTCCGGATGCTCTCGCTTTTTCCAGCCCCGAAGGTCACCGTAGTGTTGGCCTGATTATGTTCATGCGTCCAATTGCTCTCTTCGTAATGGTTCACGGGCGCGCTGTTCTTTTCAAGCCCGAGCATCTGAAATTGGCCGGAGCGTTTTCCGTATTCATTACCCTCAACGGCTCCCATGAAAAGGATCTTCGTTCCGCGCTGCGACGCCCGGTAAAGCTGCGCGGCTGCTGAGTCGCAGACCGTTCCGCCGCTTGGGACGATCACCAATTGAACGCCGTCCAATCGCGGCTCGGACAAGCTGAATTCCGAGAGCATCGCCGGCACGATGCCGAAATCTTCGGCGAGCACGCGCACCGTTGTCTGCACTCCCGCCATCGCATCCCACGACCCGGTAAAAAGCCTGGAATCGGGGATCAGAAGCACGACCCGGTTTTTCTTGTAGTCCGAAAGGTACGGAGCCGCGCTCTTGAAAAAGGCCGCGAACCTTTCGAGCACGGTCGTCTCAATTTTCATCGTGCCGTCGGCGCGCGTCAAGCCAATGCCGACCTCGTTGTCCGACGCCATATACGCGTTGATGTTCCAGCACCATTCGACGGCTCCGGCGCCCCGTCCCTGAAACGCATAGGCAAATTTTCTCTCCAGAAGTTTTTCCGCGTCGACGGGGGAGCGCCACAGCTCGCCGTCGACATTCTCGGTCCGCATAATCCCCGTTTCGGAGATCAGGCTCGGCTTCTCCGGAATTTTTGTCGAGACGACATCCCACAGCATGTGATCGTTGAGCCACCAGGTATGCATGGAAGTGAAGTCGACGGAGGGATAATGAAACTGCTGCGATGACCGGTACGACATCGCCCCTTCATCCTGCCCGAGGGTGACCAGCGGATCTCCGCCGGCCGTATGAATCGCGTCGCGCAATTTTCCCGCCCATTCCGTCAGCACGTCCTGGGTGAACAGCTCGAAGTCGAGCCCCTTCCTCGGAAAACGTTCGTCACGGATGGGCTGGTACGAGAGGTCGTCGATCGACGGGAGTGAAGAGACGTCGCCGGTTCCGTCCCGCCAATCGTCCAGAATCTCAGGCAGATTATTCCCGTGACGGCGCAGAACCCATTCCTTCCATGCTTGCTTTTCAAATTCGTCCCCGATCGGATATTCCTTCCAGATTTTATCCGGCGGTGAGTAGGACGGTTCGTTGATCAGGTCATAATGAATCCATCCAACATCCTTATAGCGGGATGCGATCGTTGCGGCAAACGCCTTCTGCCATTCCAGGGCACGGGGGTCGAGGTACGGATTGACGCCGGTGTTCGCAGGAGGCAGAAAAGCGAAAAGGTTGAAGCAGAGGATAATATTGTGCTTCGCGGCAGTGAGGATGAGCGCATCCAGCGAGCGAAGGAATCCTTCATCCATCCGTCCGGGGTCGAGCATCGCGTTCTTCCATCCCGTCCAAAATCCCGTTCTGACAAAATTGATTCCGAGCTGCTCCATCCTGGAGAAATCTTTTTCCCAAAGATATGGATTGGGCTGCAGCAGATATTTTCTCCCCGCATCGGCCGCCATGTAACTCGTGCCGACAACCGGAAAAGGTTTGCCGTCCCTGAGCAGCCAATCCTTCGAGACCGAAAGGTGCGGCCCGGAGTTCATCAGTTTCCTGTCCATTACCCAGAAACCGGTCGATGCAGAGCGGGATTGAGATGAGCCATCCGCATTTTTTACCGCCACTCTGTAGAATCCGGGAGAGAGGGGTTCATTGGTGTTGAGCTGGATTTCTCCCGATAAAAATTCCGCCGTTCCGTTCAAAACGAAAAACGATTTGAAAACCGGTGAACCGGCAGGGTTGCTGACAACGATCGCTATCCGGGCAGAATTTTTATCCCCTTCGGCGGCATGTGGAAGAAATTGATTGACGCGAATGGCAGGAGTTTCATGCTCCTCGACGCATGAATGGACCGGTTGAGCTTCGAGGTACGATGCTCCTTCGAGCGCGCGTTCAACGCAAAAGGTGATCGCTGCCGGACTCAACTTCGCATCGGAAGGTTCGAGGATCCATCGTCCCCCTGCGCCGTTTCCGCGGAGCCGGTCGATCTCAAGAAGGGGACAAGCGACAGGAATATTTTCACCGTTGACGATCTGGACAAGCGGTTTGACGACCGCATCCCGCGGGCCGGCGCTCCCGATCTCATCGACGATCTCATTTTTCATCGTCAGCTTGAATGTCAATTCGAAAACTTTTGTCGGACGCTCAAAAGTACTCACGTCGAAGTCCGAGCCGTCCGGAGCAATCATGTGCGAACCGGCGCTGTAGAATATGGATGAGTTGAGTTCGATCGGATCTGCCGGTCCAATAGAGAGCATGTGAGCGTACGTCGATTGCGGAGTTCCGAGAACCCATTTTCCGTTTTGCTCCATCACGGGCTGATGAAAAGGAGATCCGCCGAGCACCACTAAATTTCCCCCCTGTGCAATAAAATTCCTGACCGTCTGCCATGCGTCGACAGGGAAGGCGCTGCCGTACGGGAGAACCAGGGTGCCGAATTTGTCGTTCGTGAGGTCTTTGTTAAGCGCCTGAGCGGTATTCAGGTATTCTACGGTAAAACCCCGGAGTGATTTTTTCAAGGCAGCCGGTTCGATGACCGGAGCGTCGACTGTGGGAAAATTGTCCGCAAGAAAGCAGGCAACGTTCTTTTCGGCGTTTCTGCCGGCGTATAACCCGGGCTGGATGAAAAAAAAGGCGAGGAATGCCAAGGAAAAAATGAAGGTATGTCTTGCCATAGGAATCTTTCTCCGGGAAAATACAGCGGGGTTAGAAGTCATTTCTTTCAATCTCATGCAATGGAGTTTTTTGCTTTATGTAGCATAAATTCAAAATGTTCACCCAGATCCCGCCAATGTCACCGTTCTTTGAGTTTTCTGTACCGCCGGATGAGTGCGTTCGTCGAACTATCATGTTTGAGTAGCGGCTCCGTTGTGCTCTCGAGCTCGGGGATGATCCGCTCGGCGAGAACTTTTCCTAACTGAACTCCCCATTGGTCGAATGAATCGACCTGCCAGATGACTCCTTGAGTGAACACGCACTGTTCGTACAGAGCAATAAGCTTGCCGAGCGCTGCGGGAGTCAGCCGGTCGATAAGGATCATGCTTGAAGGGCGATTCCCTTCGAATGTGCGATGAGGGACGAGCCATTCGGGCGTTCCTTCTGCGCGCACCTCATCGGATGTTTTTCCGAACGCGAGCGCTTCCGCCTGGGCGAAAACGTTCGCGGCAAGCAAATCGTGATGTCGTCCCAGCGGATGAAGGGCATCGGCAAAGAGAATAAAGTCGCACGGGATGAGCTTGGTTCCCTGGTGGATCAATTGATAAAAGGAATGCTGCCCGTTGGTCCCCGACTCTCCCCAATAAATTGCCCCGGTCTGATACTTGATCTCCGCGCCGTCGATCGTCACCCGTTTGCCGTTGCTTTCCATCGTCAGCTGTTGGAGGTATGCCGGGAATCGTTTGAGGTACTGTTCATACGGAAGCACCGCCGCGGTTTGTGCGCCGAAGAAATTGTTGTACCAGATCCCAAGCAAGGCCATGACGACCGGAATGTTCCGGTCGAAGGGGGCAGTGCGAAAATGTTCGTCCATCTGATGAAAGCCGTCGAGCATCGCGCGGAAATTGTCCGGGCCGATAGCGATCATCGTCGAAAGACCGATGGCCGAATCCATCGAATAGCGTCCGCCGACCCAATCCCAGAACTCGAACATGTTCGCCGTGTCGATGCCGAAGGCGGAAACTTCCTTCGCGTTCGTCGAAACGGCGACAAAATGCTTGGCGACGGCGGCCGGTTCGCTCAAAGCACTCAACATCCACGCGCGCGCGGTGTGGGCGTTCGTCATCGTCTCCTGCGTTGTAAAAGTTTTCGACGAAATGATGAACAATGTTTCATCGGCGTTGAGGCCCTGGACCGCTTCGGCGAAATCGGTCCCGTCGATGTTGGAGACAAAACGAAAGGTCAGGTTTCGCTGACTGTACTGCCGCAGTGCCTCGTAGGCCATGACCGGTCCGAGGTCGGACCCGCCGATGCCGACGTTGACGACGTTGCGGATCGGTTTGCCGGTGTAGCCCTTCCACTGGCCGCTGCGAACGCTGTTCGAAAATGCAGCCATTTTGTCGAGCACGGCATGGACATGGGGAACGACATTTTCGCCGTCGACGACGATCGCTGTTCCTTTCGGGGCCCGCAGAGCCGTGTGCAGAACCGCCCGCTTTTCGGTGGCGTTGATCTTTTCCCCGCGGAACATGGCGTCGATCCGCTCGCGCAAGCCCGATTCCTCTGCCAGCCGCACGAGCAGCGCAAGGGTTTCGCCGGTGATCCGGTGTTTCGAATAATCGAAATAGATCCCGGCAGCTTCGATAACCAACCGCTCGCCGCGTTTCGGGTCATCGGCGAAAAGTATGCGGAGACGGGAATCCTTCATCGTTGTATAATGTGCTTCGAGAGCACGCCAAGCAGAACGCTGAGTAAGTGGGGGAGGGGGAGTCATGATGCACCGTATGTGAATATTAGAAATTAAAGATGAATACGGAAAAATGGAAAGCTGCAATACTCTCTATAATATAAAAAGTTTTGAGTTGGCAAACATTTCTCTCTAGAAGCTATCTCAAAAATTGCTCATGACCTCATTCTGAAGGAACTCAGCCAGATCATTGTCATTCTGAACGGAGTCCCGCTATAGCGGGACGGAGTGAAGAATCTATGTCAATTCAGCTTTGAACTTCATCGCTGGTGCAGTGTTATGGATGGCATTTGCGTGCACATTCCGCGAGGAAACTTTTTTTGAGAGAGCTCCGACTAAATCGAGGATGAATATAGCAAGTTTACTTTGTATTTTATGTTGGATATCGGGTAGTATCACAGTCCCGCATTCGAGGCTTTTCGGACAGGGTTCTCTCGTTCCCAAACGAAGTTTGGGAACGAGAGGAGAAGTCCTCGGGCTGTAATACTGTCAAATATCGTTTTGCATGCAAATAGTATTTCTATGAAAAGATTTCTATTTTTGATTTTTCCTTTTTCATTTCTCATTGCTCAACAACCGTCCCGCCCCCTGGTGCTCGTTCATTACATGCCGTGGTTTCAGACCAAAGCGGTGCACGGGTACTGGGGCTGGCATTGGACGATGAATCATTTCAACCCGGACAGCATCGGCCAAAACGGAGAACGATCGATCGCGTCGCATTACTATCCACTGACGGGGCCGTATGATTCCGAAGATAAGAATATTTTAGAATATCAAACCCTGCTCATGAAAATTGCCGGGATCGACGGCGTCCTTGTCGATTGGTACGGGATGGATGATTATTTCGACTACGGAGTTCTGAACGAAAGCTCGCAGGCGCTTCTTACGGCTATTCAGCGTGCGGATCTGCTCTTCGGCATCGTCTACGAAGACCAGTCGGTGAAGCAGATCGTCAGCGGAGGATATGTTGAAGCGGGAAACGCGTTGAGCTACGGGAAAAAAGTGCTCGGCTATGCGGGGAATGTCTGGTTCGGCCAACCGTCCTATGTGAAGCTTGACAGCCGTCCGGTCCTCCTCGTCTTCGGACCTCAATATTTCACGACAAGCGCGGATTGGGACACGCTCTTTTCCGGACTGACGGTCTCGCCCCTCTTATTTACCCTCGACAATCGGCTGGCGCCTGCTGCGGCAGGAGCTTTTCCCTGGCCGCCGATGTGGAAATCCAACACATCGGGGGTGTTGACGCAGGATCTCCTCAACAGCTACCTCGATCAATATTACGCGCAGGCCGGTTCGTGGCAATATCTGGTGACGAGCGCGTTTCCCGGATTCTATGACATCTATAAAGAAGCGGGGGTCGGGGCGAGTTATGGCTATCTGGACCGGGACAGCGGGTTCACCTTCACGTCGACACTGCAGCAAGCGCTCGTCCATCATCCCAGCATCATTCAGATCGCGACATGGAATGATTATGGGGAGGGAACGATCGTCGAGCCGACGGTGGAATTCGGGTATCAATACCTGCAGACCATTCAAGCGAAGCGCGATTCGCTCGATGCTGAGTTTCAATTTCAGCCGGACGACCTCCAGTTGCCGCTGCGCGTCTATAATGCGCGGCTTCAGTTTTCGGGGAATGCGGCGGTGAACTCTGCATTGAACAGCGTGTACGGCTTCATCATCGCCTCGCAGCGGACGCAGGCGATTCAGTTAATGGATAGTCTGTCTTCGGCAACTTCAGTCGGCGCGGCCGCTGAAAATATTCCCCGCGCATACGCCCTTTATCAAAATTATCCGAATCCCTTCAATCCGAGCACATCGATTCGCTATCAACTCCCCCTTGAAGAGAATGTTGTGCTCGAAGTATTCAATACGCTCGGACAGCGGATTGCTCTGCTCGTCGATGAAGAAGAGAAGGCGGGAATGCATCAAGTGGATTGGCAGCCGGAGGTTTCGAGCGGCGTCTATTACTGTCGGTTGAGAGCAGGGAATTTTGTGGAAACGAAAAAACTGATGTTATTGAAGTAGGCCGGTCTCCCCCTTTAAACAGAATATCCATCCAGCGGATTTCTCTTTATGAAAATCCCGGATGGATGGATACTCTTTCTTCAACTCCTCAACGTCGGCGGAACCCGCCTCCCCATCCGCCCCGATACCCATAACCGCCGAAGTACGCCCCGTGAGAGATATAGAGCGGCCGGTAATAGTTGTACCCGAAATACAATGACGGATAGGACCAGTATGGGTAGTAACCGGGATACCAGTAATAATAGTACGGGTCATAGTAGTAATATCCGTTCTCCCCGCGGCGATTGTTTTCCGCATACGGCTGGTCGGAGAGGAGCATCGCGTTGATGACCCTGTCGCTTACTCCTGCGCTCTTCAGGTCGAGTACGTCCTGCGGCGTCAGCTGAAACCAGGAATGGGAGACCCCGAGCATCGTCACAATGAGACTATCGCTGACGCCCGCTTTTGTCAACGAGATGACATCCTGTTTTTTCATCATCGTCAGAGTGTCTGCTCCCTGATGCCGATGGTACATCGCATACCGCTGCGAGGTGCAGCCGGTGACGGCCAGAAACGCCGCCAGAACGGCGGCGGAGATCATTATTCGTTTCATAACTGCTTCGCTCCTTTTACCCCAAATATTTCCATACTATTGTTTGGACACACTATCTATTATTAGGATTAACGCTGCAAAGGCTGAAAGAAGTTTGCTGAACGACCTTCCGGCCGTTCCATTATCATTCAGCCTGAATTGACATTCGCCCGAAAAATAATTAGCATTTATGAGATGCTTTGACACGAGAAAAAGCCTCTCCGATGTGGGATAGATCGCCGGCCAATTGCACTGAGCACGGGTATCATTTCTCAGCGTATCATCATGTCAGAAAGGATCGATCATGAAAGCTCTGAATTGCGGTTGGTGTTTTCTCGCCGTGCTGGCGGTCGTTCTCTTCCATTCAGGTGTTGCGCAGATCACGATCCAGAAGCCGGATGTCCAGCAGTACTTCAAAGCCGGAGCGTCCCTCACCATCTATTCGGACACGAGCAGGACGGTAAACGTCGGCCCCTTGGGCGGTCCGAACGTCTATGATTTTTCTTCTCTGAAATTCCCCGATTCGATGCAGTTGACGATGTATTCGGTTTCGCAAATCCCCCAGCTGGCGTCGCGTTTTCCCGCGGCGGGCCTTGTTTGGGGAGCGTCAACCCAGAATATCAGCAGCAGCCCCCTTTTCCTTTTCACCGACACAAGTTTCATACAGCTTGCAAATGTGAGCGTCAACGCCGACAGTCAGGAGTATGACTACTTTATTCCAAACGAACTCACCTTAGATTTTCCCGCAGCCTACCAGGATACGTGGACAACTGTCGGAGAAGGTCTGGGTGTCGATTCGACGTTTGTGAACAACGCCGGGGTGCACGTCTCGACCGGGTGGAATCATGCCTCTACTTATACGATGGACGGATATGGTACGCTAAAGGTGATGGGGCATTCGTACCCCTGCCTGCGGAGGCGGGAAGTTGAACCGGGCACGTACACATATCAGGGGTTCAATTATTTTACAACGTCGGGTCTCATCGTGCTCGTAGGAAGCAATAAGGATCAGCCCGACACCGGAGTCGTATCCGCGCAACACGGAGGAATCAATGTCATCAAATTCAATTCGCCAGCATCGTCGGTCGCCGAGGGGACCGCGGCTCCAACGTCCATGTCCCTCTCGCAAAATTTTCCCAACCCATTCAACCCGTCAACCCGCATTGAATTTTCGCTCCCCACGTCGCAGCATGTCCTCCTGAAGATCTATGATGTGCTTGGCCGCGCCGTCGAAACGCTTGCCGACAGCCGGATGAGCGAAGGAACCCACAGCGTCGAGTGGGCCCCCGTCAATAAAGAGAGCGGTGTCTATTTTTACCGACTGCAGACCGACGGCGCAGCGACCGTCAAAAAACTCCTGTATCTCAAATAATTCATTTCGAACGGAACGTTTACCCATGAACAAAATTATTCTTCTAATTCTCGCCTCCGCGTCATGGTCGTTTTCACAATCGGTATTCCCCGTCAGCGATGCGAACGGGGAGGCCCGCAGCCGGACATACCATGTGGTTCATTACAGGATCGAAGTGTCCTTTGATGAATCGGCAAAAAAAGTGTTCGGGAAAACCACAACAACCCTCGTTCCGTTCACGACGGATTTCTCATCGTTTGATTTCGACGCGGAGAACATGAGCTTCAAAAGCGTGTCGCTCGGGAACAAGGCTCTTGCGTTCGACTCGCTCGAGAAAACGATCCGCATCCATCTCGACAAAGCATATTCGTACCGCGATACGCTGACGGTGTCGGTCGAATATTCCTGCATCCCTCAAAAGGGGCTGTATTTCATCCAGCCGGATTCGGCCTACCCGGATGAGCCGTGGCAGATCTGGTCCCAGGGGGAGGATATGGACAACCATTTCTGGTTTCCGTGCTGGGATTTCCCGAACGACAAGGCGACGTCCGAAGTCATCGGAACGGTGCGGGGCGCATATACCTTCCTTTCCAACGGGAAGCTTGTGGAGGTAAAGGAAGACAAGAAGGCAGGGACGAAAACATTCCACTGGAAGGAGGACAAACCGCACGCGTCGTACCTGATCATGATGGCGGCCGGGGACTACGCCGTCCTCACCGATCAGGCAGACGGAATTCCGCTCCAGTATTACGTTTACAAGAACCTGGTCGAGGACGCGAAGATATGCCTTTCGCACACGCCGAAGATGATGAAATTCTTCGACCAGAAGATCGGCTTCAGGTATGCGTGGGAGAAGTACGCGCAGGTGCAGATCGCCAATTTTATGTACGGCGGAATGGAGAATACTTCTGCCACGACAATGCTGGACAGGATTCTGGTCTATGACGCCCGCTCCCGCGTCGACCAGTCCCCGGTGAGTCTGATCGCGCACGAATTCGCGCACCAGTGGTGGGGAGACGTGGTGACGTGCAAAGACTGGAGGCACATCTGGCTTAACGAAGGATTTGCCAGCTACTTTGACCCGCTCTACATCGAGCATGCGTTCGGCGAGGACGAGTTCACCAACGACATGTACGGAGCGCAGCAGGGGGGGCTTTTTGCGGACAGGGTTCTTGGCCGGAAACCGATCGTGAGCGTCGGCTCCTACACGGCGAACGTGTACTCGCGCGGGGCGTCGGTACTGCATATGCTGAGGTTTGTCCTGGGGGACGAACTGTTCTGGAAAGCGATCCATCATTATATCGAAAGATATCAGTTCACGTCGGTCGAGACGAGCGACTTGAAAAAAGCGATCGAGGAATCGACGGGACAGAATCTGTATTGGTTCTTCGACCAATGGGTCTACAAAGCAGGCCATCCGGTGTTCGATGTTTCGTCCGTGTACAGCGATTCGCTCCGTTCTGTTTTGCTGTCCGTCAAACAAGTACAGACGATGGACAGCCTTACCGGGCTTTTTCAGACGCCGGTCGACGTCGAGATCGTCGGCGCGGAAGGGAGTTCGGTCCACCGGATCGATATTGTCAAGAAGGAATCGACGTACGTGATTCCGGCGGGGAAGAAGCCTATGCTTGTCTTGTTCGACAAGGGGGATAGGATCCTGAAAGAAGTGAATTACATCGGGCGGCCGATCGAAGAATGGCGGTACCAAGCGGAATTCGGGAGCGATGTGGTTGCTCGAAGAACCGCGATCGAACACCTTGCGAAGGGCGATACTTCGGGAGAAACAATTCCGCTGCTGACAAAAATTTCCCGGAACGATTCTTTTTGGGGAGTACGACAGGCGGCCGTCAACGGTCTCGGCGCGATTCACGCGACCACGGAGGAAAAAACCGAAGCGTTGATCGCGGCATTGTCCGATGCGAAATCGGCTGTGCGCGCTTCCGCCGCCGCGCAATTGGGAGCCATCCGCACCCCGAGGGTCTCGACCGTGCTTCACAAAGCGCTGGAGGATTCGAGCTATTCCGTGGAATCGGCTTCGCTCACTTCACTCGCAAAGGTCGATTCGTCAGACGCATTGCCGCTCGTGCGATCGTATTTGCACGTACGATCGTACGGCAATCAGGTGGCGAATGCTGCATTGAATGCGCTTGTCCGGCTCGACAGTGTTGATGGAGTCGATGCAGCGCTGCAGGATGTGCGGTACGGAGCGCTTAAGGAAGGGCGGGGATCGGCGATGGGCGTATTGCGGCAGTTCGGACGAAACCGGGAAGATGTAAGAAGAGAATGCATTGTTCTGTTAAAGGACAAGTCCAGGCAGCTAAAAACAAACGCCGTTGATTTTCTCGGAGATGTCGGCGGTGAAGCCGATCTTCCGGCCTTGCAGGAGCTGGCAAGCAACAAAGAGGATCCAGCCAGCAGTGCTGCAGAAAAAGCGATCGCCAAAATTAAAGAACGGCTTGCTAAGAAAATGTAACTGGCGGATCCTTCGAAATGTCGCGGGGGTATCGTGTGTTCATTCCTCCCTGATCGTCCTTTTGTCCCCCCTTAATTTGCTCTGAAAAATAGAGCGCACTTTCTAGGTTTAGGAAAGCGTGCATCGCACGTGCTAGTTTTCGGATAGCCGTTATGGGGAGTAAGGCCGTGCTGAGAAATTCTTTTCCAAAATAACGCTTGACATTAGAAAGTCTTTTGGCTAATATCGAAACGGTTCGATATCGCACACTTCAACACACAAAAAACCCTCTAATAGCTCAATTTTTACAGCTTTTTAATTTAAGCGCTCTACTATTCCATGCGGCGTAAGCCCACAATTCGAGATGTAGCCAAAAAAGCGGGACTCTCACTGTCCACGGTGTCGCTGGTCTTGAATAAAAAAGGGTATGTGAGCGAGACGACGAAGCAAAAAGTCCTCGGCATTATCAAGGAACTGGACTATCACCCTCAGCCGAGCGCGCGGGGACTGGCTTCAAGCCTGAGCGGCAATATCGGTTTCATCCTCACCGACGAGCATTTCTCCCAATCAGAACCTTTCTACACAAGAATTTTCCTCGGCTCCGAGCTTGAGGCGAGGAAGCACAACTATTATATCCTCCTCACCACCGTCGGGAGATCGGTGAAACAGTCTGACAACATTCCCCGATTTCTGTTCGACAATAACGTCGATGGGATCATCATTGCAGGAAAAATAGGAATGTCGTGGATCGAGTACATCAGGAAAAAAAATATTCCGCTGTTGTTGATAGATTTTGTCGCGCCGAACGTTTCGAGCGTGACCATCGACAACAAGGCAGGAGCCGATCTCGTCATGCAGCATCTGCTGCGGGGAAACCATACCAAGATCGGTTTCATCGGGGGCGATATTAGACATCCCAGCGTTCAGGAGCGGTACGTCCAGTACCGGAACATGCTGCTCAACGCGGGAATCGTTCCGGACAAACAGTGGGAGAACGTGACCCAGGAAAACACGACGATGGTCGACGGTTACGAAGCGGCACGGAAAATTTTCTCCCGCAACGATAACCGGCCGACGGCGATTTTCGCCGCCAACGATGCCATGGGAATCGGCTGCATGCGTTACCTGGCGGAAAAAGGGATCAAAGTTCCTGCAGACGTTGCCGTCGTCGGCTTCGACAACGTCGAGGCGGGGCTTCATGCCGATCCGCCGCTCACGACGGTGAACGTCCATCGCGAGGAAATGGGAAGCCTTG
This sequence comes from Bacteroidota bacterium, assembly GCA_035506275.1. NCBI lineage: Bacteria > Pseudomonadati > Bacteroidota > Bacteroidota bacterium. Next base: position 502 of record DATJPT010000016.1, on the reverse strand, counting down.
CGGTGCGGAGAATGGTCGAGATGATCAAGGATAAATCGGACGTTGTCACCAAGACGGTGACGCCCGTCGAACTCGTGCTCCGGGAATCGTGCGGCATCGCGCCGGATTGATGGGGCGAAAGAACGCGTCCCCCCGCGATTGCGGTCGCCGGGCTTTGCGCTACGCCGGGAGAGAAGTTGTTTTCGAAAATGGTTGCATCGTTCTATCGTTTCACCGATTGTTGTCATAATTCATTCTGTCTGCTGTATATTATTAACAAACAAGGAGGTATATATGGATCTGCGAAAAACAATGTTTTTGGTGGTCGCGGCCGTCATGCTGTTTAGTGTGGTCGCGATATCGCAGTCGTTCGACATCTATTCCATCGGCGGATTCGAAGGGGCGCTTCCGGCGTATTGGACGATGGGAAATCAGCCGACGAGCTCGACGTTGACGTGGGCAACGGACCAGTCGCGGTCGCTGGGTCACTCGCTGAAGATCACGAAGACAGCGACAAGCGACA
>DATJPT010000015.1 GCA_035506275.1 Bacteroidota bacterium | reverse complement strand
GACTGGTTCGGTCTTGACGGGAGCAATGATTATCATCTGCTGCCGGCCTCGGCGGCCGTGGGGCATGGGTTCACGCCTCCGGCATCGTGGGTCAATCCCGCCTTCACCGGCAATCTCCCGGGTGATCAAAATATGGGCGCTTTGGGTGTCTATGTCAGCACAAAAGTGAAATCGACCGTCAATCCGGTTCCGACGAGCTTCGCGTTGAACCAGAATTTCCCGAATCCGTTCAACCCATCCACTCAGATCAGCTTCCAGCTCCCGTCCGACAGCCGAACGACGCTGAAAGTCTACGACGTGCTGGGAAGAGAAGTGGCGACGCTGATCGACGGATACCAGACGGCAGGAGTGCACCAGGTACAATTCAACGCACAAAATCTTTCGAGCGGCATCTACTTCTACCGCTTGAGCGCGTCGGGACAGGATTTTGTCAAAAAAATGCTTTTATTGAAATAATCTTTTGAACGATAAATCAATGTATTGCACGATGCAACCTTATCAGGGGTTGCATCGCGCTTTTATCAGTCGACCAGAAAGATCATAACGGTGAGATCAAAGTTCTTTTTCTTTTTTGTTATCGGAGCAGTCATCGGCCTTGCGGCGTCGCCGGCAGTAGGGCAGGAGATCGATTCCTCTTCGGCTCGTTTTCTGATCCTCGGCGACTGGGGAGGATTTGCGTCAGAGAATCAGAAGGCAGTTTCTGTTGCGATGGCACGTGAAGCTCAAAAGAGTAAAATCCAATTTGTCGTGACGGCAGGAGATAATTATCATGGTGATGGAATCGCCAGCGCCACCGATACGCGTTGGAAAACGGAATTCGAAGACATTTATTCCGATCCATCGCTCCAGGTGCCCTGGTATCCGACATTCGGCAACCATGACTACCGGGGCAGTGCCGAGGCCGAACTTGAATATTCCAAATATTCGAAACGATGGAAATTCTACGCTCGCTACTATGCGCAGGAAGCGAAGATTGACGATTCGACAAAACTGCTCATCGTTCATTTAGACACCCCTCCGTTTATAAATGAATATCGGCAACGGGATGAGCAATACCATGTCGCGGGGCAGGATGTAGCCAGGCAGATTCGCTGGCTCGATTCTCTTCTGTCTGCATCTGACGACCGATGGGTGATCGTTGTAGGACATCATCCGATCTATTCGGCGGCCCCGAAGCATGGTAACACCCCGGAATTGATATCCGACGTGTTGCCTATACTCGCACGCCATCATGTTTCTGCGTATATTTGTGGGCATGATCACGTGATGCAGCATCTTTTTCATGACCGCATGAATTTTTTTGTCTGCGGGGGTGGAGCAGAGCACCGGGAGGTGAACGAGCGCGACGATGTCGTGTTCGGCAAAGGGTCTCTTGGTTTTTTGTCGATCGCTGCATACCGCGATTCGCTGACGTTTAGGATGATCGATGAGAAGAATACGCTTCTCCACCGTTCGACTATAAAAAAATGATGTGTCATTGTTGCGGCGGGGTTTCTCGTGCCAGCCGTATCATGTCAATGTTACCAACATATCGGAGTCGCCATGGAATGGAAGTTCGGTCGCAGAATTATTGTATCGGCAGTGTTTTTTCTCCTTTATTGCGCTCCCCCTCCGTCGGAGCTTTTCGCTCAGCAGAAAGTAAAAATAGCTCTCTGGGGGGACTCTCGGGAGAATATGGACAACGCCTGTTCGGATATTGCTCACATCCTTCTCTATAAGATCACCGATTGGGATTTTCAGGTGCACTGCGGTGATTTTACTCACAACGGGACCGAAGATGCCTGGCAGAGGACGCTGCATTACCCCGGCGTAGATAGTATTTATGTCAAGGGAAAATTCTTCATGTGCACGAGCAATCACGAGTTTGCCGATTATACGGGCAAAGCGAACTATACGAAATACACGGCAGGAGTGCTGCCTGTGAATTCGTCCGACGGCACCACGCATTTTTATTCGCATCATCTTTCCAACGTGGATGTCATTTTCTGCGACGGATATGAGACGAACAAAGACGTGATGCAGCATTGGCTCGATAGTCTGCTCGACACGATTCCGTCAAAGGATTGGATCATCGCAGTCTGGCATAATCCGACGTACGGCGACATCTCATATAAGGAGAGTTACGAAAAAACCTGCATGCCATGGGTGGAGAGTCTGTATAAACATCACTGCAAATTTATCTTCAATGGACATGCCCATATTTATCTCCGAACACACCCGCTTCGTCCTGATGGTTCCCTCGACGAAAAAGAGGGGATTGTCCACATCATCAACGGGACGGGCGGCGCCAGCTTCAAAGATCCGGCCCCTAACAGCCCGAAGACGGCATTTACACCTTCGGAAAAATCATTTCCAAGCATAACATTTTTGACGATCGAAGGGGATAAAGCGTCGCTTGAAACTGTCGACGCCCGTCCAGGGCACAATCTTCAGGTTATCGATACTTACAGCACAACACACTAAAAGGAATATCTCGATGCATTTGCTTATCAGGCGTTTTCTTTTTTCAACGTTTTTCTGCGGCTGTCTTGTTCGGATCATTGTTGCCCAGCCCGTCCTGCCAAAAGTTCTCGACACCATTTCGGTTGGAGGTTCCGGCGGAATGGACTACATCACATGCGACCCGGCGTCTCATAGACTGTATCTCTCGCATGCCACGCGCGTCGACGTTGTTGATTACCTGACGAAAGCGCGCGTTGGATTCATCCCCAATACGCAGGGAGTTCATGGAATTGCCCTGGCACAAGAATTCGGCGGGGGATATACCAGCAATGGAAAGGATAATTCCGTCACCGTCTTTGATCTTTCGAACTTATCGATTATAGCAACAATTGACGTGCAGGGAAAAAAGCCGGACGGGATACTTTATGAACCAGTCACAAAGCGAGTGTTTACTTTCAATGGCGGCAGCGATAACTGCACTGCTATTGATGCAGCGACGATGAAAGTTGTCGGCACGCTTGCGCTGGGCGGAGGGCCGGAAGCTCCGGTCGCGGATGGCAAAGGGGATATTTACGTCAACGTCGAAGATGCAAACGAAGTTGTTCGTTTTGACGCTGCGGCGCTGACTATTCGCGCTCGATGGCCGCTTGCTCCGGCACAGACGCCGACCGGAATTTCGATGGACCGCACGAACCGCCTTCTTTTTATCGGCGGACGTAATCAAATATTTGTAGCCTGCAGCGCCGATAACGGGAAGGTGCTGGCAAACTTTCCGATCGGTCAGGGAGTGGACGGAACGGCATTTGATGATGCGACCGGATCGATCTACGTTTCAAACAAAGACGGCTCGCTCGACGTTTTCCACGAAGAGAATCCGTCGAAATTCACCGCTGTGGGTAAGGTCCAGACCTCCCCGGGAGCAAAGACGCTCGCCCTCGACTTGCAATCACACAGAGTGTTTCTTCCTGCGGCTCGCCAATCAGACGGAGTCGGCGGGATGAAAGGGGAAATGATGGTCCTGGTGGTCGGGGTGAAGTAAATTGCCTTCCTCGAAATGAGATCCATCCTCCTTCCTCGGCAAGAGGAGAGGGGATGGATTTGTTTTTTGCCATTCCGGATCGCTTGCCAGACCACCTACCGATTGGTAGCGGGGTCTTTTGAAAGGAAATTACCTTCCGCCCTTCGACTCCGCCGCGACGGCTCATCCTGAGCAAGCGGAGCGCGTCGAAGGATGACGTCGCGGCTCCGCTCAGGGTGAACATCGTGATTGGAAGTTAAAAAACCCCACCACTTACCGATTCCTCTTCTTGTAATTCCTTCCGCTTTTGTTTACATTTTTCCGGTCCGCAGGCGATTGTTTTTTGTGGAAGACTTCTGTCATCGGCTCATCGAGTATGAAAGGCCCATCCCGTGAATAGATCGCAGACAACTGTTCTTGCACTCATTGTTTTTTCCTTTTCATGCCAGTGCCATTCACCGCTTTACTCTGAAGCGGCGGGGAAGATTTCCCCTCACGCACAATGGATTTCTCCTCAAATTGATTCGACCAATGTCGATAAGAATCCCTGCCCGATTCTAAGGCTGCAATTTAATCTCTCGTCAAAGCCGGTAAAAAGCTCGGTTCGTGTCGTCGGTCTCGGCCACTATCAGCTCAGGATGAACGGCGCGCAGGTTGGATCATCTGTCATCAACCAAGCCTGGTCGGAATACAGCAAGACCATTTATACTCAGGAATTCGACCTTGCAAGCTGTGTCAGAAAAGGGGAGAATGTCTTTGGGGTGATGCTTGGAAATTCGTACTGGCGCGTCGGACCGGCGAATGACCCGAAACGGTATTCAAAAACGGATGCGATGCCCGATTTCTCCAACGGGCATCCGTACCTCCTTTGGCTCGAAGCACATTTCCTCCTAGCCTCCGACAAAGACACCGTCGTGACGAGTAATGCTTCGTGGAAGTGGACGTACGGGCCGCTTGTCTTCTCACACATCTACGGCGGGGAAGATTATGATGCACGCAGGAATCCTGAGGGATGGGACCGCGCTTCATTCGAGGACCATGCATGGAAGAAAGTATCGGCAGTTGATCCTCCGGAAACCGCAATATTGCCACTCACTTCTCCTCCGATAAAGGAATTTGAGATCTTCGAGCCCACGGAAATCAAAAAAGTGGGAGCCGAAGAATACACCTATCTCTTCCCTCAAAATTGTTCTGCATTGCTTCGCTTTACAGTTTCGGGGACATCCGGCAGCCGAATTCGTTTTAAGCCCTGCGAGTACGTCGATTCGGCCGGGCATGTACGATTCACGTATACATGGGGAACGAATAAAGACATCTGGCATGATTATACGGTTCGCGGTTCGGGCAACGAAACGCATGAGATTCTTTTCTGCTATGTTGGATGCCAATATGTTGGGGTGACGGGAGCGGTTCCCCCCGGCGCTTCCAACCCGGACGGCCTTCCGGTAATAAAAAAGATCGAGCTTGTTCATACGCGCGCGGCTAATGAGGTCGTCGGCGCATTCAATTGTTCAAGCGAACTTCAGAATAATGCAGAACATCTGATCGATTGGTCGATCCGATCGAACATGAGCTATGTCGCGACGGATTGCCCCCATCGCGAGAAGAACGGCTACCAGGAACAGAACTGGCATATGATCCGCGCCATCAGTTACCGGTTCGACGTCCACGATTGGATCAACAAAATTCTGCGCGACGTGAGAGATACTCAGCTTCCGGACGGACACATTCCGACGAACTGTCCGAACTTTATGGTAGGGATGCCGCCCCATGCATTTTGGAACGAGGCTCCCGAGTGGGGAATCGCCGGTGTGCTCGTTCCGTGGCATCAGTATGAATGGTACGGCGATACTTCTACGCTCGTCGTTTCGTACGAAAGCATGAAACGCTATGTCGATTATCTCTCAACCCAGGCAAAAGATGGGATCATAACGAGCAATCTGGGAGATTGGTACGACTACGGCCACGGAAAAGGAGACGGACCGGCGCAGTGGACACCGGCCGAAGTCTCCGCAACCGCGATCTGGGCGCTGGGTGCGCAAACGATCGTTCACACAGCGGAGGTTCTTCGTCAAGCACGAGATCGAGACCGATATGATAGTCTTTTCAAACAGATCATATCGGATTTTCAAAAACACTTCTACGACCGGCAGCACCATCAGGTGATAAACAACGGTTCGTGTCAGGCGGGAAATGCCACCGCTGTCTGCGTCGGCCTGCTTCCCGAGGAAGAGCGTGAGGGAGCGATACAGTCGATCGTCGACGATCTCTCGAAAAGAGGATGGCAGCAGACGACAGGAGAAGTCCTCCACATTTTCCTCATCCGGGCGCTTGCCGAAAACGGCCGGGGAGACGTTCTTCACAAAATCTACAGCCGTGAGGGGCCGGGAAGTTACGGTTTCATGGTTAGGGAGGGATTAACGACGCTTCCCGAAAGCTGGAGTGCCGTGCGCGGAACCGGGAGCAGCATGAACCATTTCATGCTGGGACAGCTGATGGAATGGCATTATGCTTACGTTGCAGGAATTCGTCAGCAGCCCGGAAGCGTTGGATGGCGCAAGATCCTCATCGCTCCTGAACCCGGAAATATGCAAAGTGCATCTGCCGAGTTCAAGAGCCCTCAAGGAAGGATTTCAGTGCATTGGAATCAGGAGAGCGGAAAGTTTTTTCTAACGGCAATTATACCGGCCGGCGTTGAAGCTGCGGCTCTTTTGCCGGACGGAAGTACAAAACAATTGAGCAGCGGCGAGAATAAGCTCACGTCGGCGATGCACTGATTGGAATGGTTCGACGATGATTGAAAATGCCTGAAGAAGCCACGGATCCAGCTTCTACCCAGCCGCCCGTGAGTGAGACGTATAATCACGAACCATACAATTTACAAAATCAAGCCCGGCGTTCCCCCCCATGCGCCGGGCTCTTTTTTTCACCGAACAGAGAGAAATTGCGTCGGTTCGCGTTAGCGCCGTTTCTCAAACGTATTCGAATGAAACGTATCTTCTTCTGTACGTTTATATCCGTCAACGAGTAAGTTTTGGAGAATTGGAATCGGTTTTTTTTCGAGATGTGCGCTTGACCTCGCACTTGATAGGGGGAGGTATTTTCCCTATTTTACCGCTAGCCGGGAGGGACCGAGGTGAAAAAAGAGATCCACAGCGAAAATGAAATTGATGAGCGCTTGCTTCGGGAGAAGCCGGGGGAGCTTGTTGTCAAATATCAGGGGATCATCAAGATCATCGTCAAAAAATTCATCAGCTCGAAGATGTTTCAATCCGACGATTTTGACGACGTTGTTCAGCAGGTAAACGAGGATATATTAAGGAAGGTCCATCTCATCCAAAGGGGGTACAACGGAACAGCGCTCCTGAAAACCTATTTTTCCGCAATTGTGAGAAATTCGTGCCTCAAGATTCGGGAGAAAAAGCAAAAAACGGCGATGGTGGTTCCGCTTGAGGAAACACACGTGCTGGAGACTGAAGACTTTTTGGATGAGTTTGAGATCGAATACGCTCTGAAAAGACTCGAGAGGGTTTTGACTTATTTTGACAGGAAAAGGGGAAAGGTAGTTCTCTGCACCAAACTCTACTTTCAAATTCCAATAGATAGGGGGGACATTGTTGGCTGCTTCCCCCGATGTTCCGAAAACGACACCGCCTTCATGCTGGAAGCCTTCGAGCCGCGGGAAGTCGAAATGACAGCTAAAGAAATCTATCACATTATAACGCCCGTTCTCAATAAGTATGAGGAGAAAGAAAACACCGACGATGCCGTCAGAAGGTGGACAGAGGATAGAATTCAAGAGGTATTAAGTGTGCTTAACACCCCTCCAAACGGCTCAAATTTCAACAAAGAGAGTCTAAAGATCTTAATGGAAAAATATTTTTCCAAACGGCCGGTGGTTCCGGATACATATAGGTAACCGGAGAAAATATCCATGAACGCAAAATTCTTTGATGCAAATGAACATCTTTCAGAGGAAGCTGTTGCGCTGTACGTCGATGCGCTCAAGTTGGATCAGTTGAAAAAGCTTCCGACCGAGCTGCGGGATCACGTCAGTGAGTGTGTTTCCTGCAGGATGAGTATCGAGCAGCTCTTTTCGCTGCTTGAGGAAGAAAAATATGATCGGGGGATCGAACACCCTTTTTTTTCTTCGCGCCGTGGGTTGCTTGGGAAGGAAATTTCCTACTACTATAAACTCGCGGCAGTGGTTTTGGTGGCGGTCGGTATTTGCGCGGCCGGTTATTATTTTGCTTTCACGCAGGGATCTCATCCCCAGCTTCCAGCCGTAGCAGCCGTTGACACTTCAAAGTCCCCAGTGAATCAGCATCCCCCCGCAGCAGGAAAGACCTCAGCATTAGTGGCGGACAATTTTTCTCCGTACCCCGGCCTCGAGGATATGGTGAACGTCCATTTCCGGTCGAGTGCTCTTCAGGTCACATCCCCGCTCGGCGATCAGGGGGCCGGCAAAAGCATCCTGTTCGCCTGGAATCCCGGCACTGCGGGGAAGGTGATGCTGAAAATTCTCGACAATAAGGGGGAAGAAGTTTTTTCTGCCTCGACGGAGAACAACAGCTGCCGGTTTGGCGGCAATCTGAAACCGGGACTTTACTATTGGAAGCTGGAATCCGACGACGAGCTATTGCATGTAGGAAAATTCGCTGTCCGCTAAGTTCATCGGGTTGAAAGAAGCACGAAGCTTGTCCACTTCGAAGGGAACGCCCCCGGATCATTCCTGATCATTTCGAGTTTTGCCCGCCGCAGCGCCGAAGGAATATCGGACCCGGAGAGGAGAAAATCGTAGAAACCCACCATAAGCCGATTCGTATGCGAATCGGTCACATTCCACAAAGAATAAATGACGTTTTTTGCGCCTGAGTAAAAAAAGCCGCGCGTCATTGCCATTAACCCTTCGCCGTTGACCAATTGCCCGACCCCGCTTTTGCATGAACTGAGCACGACCAGGTCTGCGTTCAACCGCAAATTATAGGTCTCCCCCGCATATAGAATTCTATCATCGGCGAGGCTGTCGTCCTTTCCGGAAAACAGAAGGCCGGAAAGGCCGGGATGGTCTTCATCCGTAAATCCGTGGCTGGCGATGTGGATGTAACTGGCGGTGCCGACGGAGAGCTTGAAATTGTTCTTCGTCGCATTTTGACGCATGAACGCTGTGTGCCCAAAATTTTTCTTTCGGAAAAGTTCTTCGATCTGCTGTACTTCTTTTGCGCTGAATTCCAGGCTTTGTACACCCCCGCCATTTTGCGATGCCGTCTGTCTGGCTGCCGAGTCGTCGAAGACCGGAGCGAATCCTACGAACCTCCGGCTGCCTTGTGGGGGCCCATTACCGTTTCGGCTGACGAAGAGCGTCAGAGAGTATGAGTAAGAAATAACAAATTGTTTTATCAGGTAGGGAAGGCGCGAGAAATCAGCCTTCGCATTGTTTTTCCGGGGCGTGCTAAGCAATGCTTCAAACGGAACATAAAAAAGATTCCCGTCCGGAATGATGACGATCTGTGGGCCGTGGAGTTTATCTTTGATCGGCAGGAAAATTGATCGATATAATGAGGCGGCTGAAGCGAGGTACAGCTTTTCGTCGAGCGTGCCGAGAGCTTTACGGAGTTCCTTTGCATCCTTTGCTATCGTCGATATGCCGGCTGCCTCTGTCACGTCGAAGGAGTTTTGTGATACCGTGAAAATATACAGGACGCTGTCTGCAAAGAAATATTCGACGGCCGTAGTCCGGGAGTCGAGCGATCCCTGAATCTTCGCGATGCTCGGCGGCTCATCCTGATATTTCAGTTTGAAATATTCCGGATATGAGGATTCGAGCGTGTCGAGCAGGCTGTTGTAAGCGACTGAGGCGGCAAAGTAGTTGTCGCGGAATTGCTTCAGCGGCTCGGTCTGACCGTTCTTGTCGGCCTCCTGGATTTTTTCTTCGAGGGAGGTCAGACTGGATTCCAACGACGCTTCCTGCTCGAGTATGGAATCGGGAGCTCCGGAAAAATGAATTGCGTTCGACTCGAGGATCTTATCGAGCAGGAGGTTTGATTTCGCCCGCTCGGCGCATTCGAATGCCTTCTGTTCAAACTTCGGGTTTTTTGTGACGGCATACAGCGTATGAGCGGTCTCTACCCCCTCTTTATATACTCTGTCGAACTCTTCCCGCAGGAACAGCCTTGAACCTTCCGCCTTATACCCCCGCCGCAGTGCGGTCATGAACACGATAGCATCGTTAATGCACGTATAGGCCGTATCAAGGTCTGCCGGATCGTGGGATGCCTGAAAGATCAGCTTAAAGAGCTTCGTTCTTTCCAACAAGCATTGCAGCCTGAGCATGCCTGTGCCGGAAAAGGTCCCTTGAGCTCCGGGCCGGTAGGAACTTGAATAATCTTCGCGGGATAAAAGGGCCATGGCCTTTTCATACTCTTCGTCGGCCAGTCTGTATTGGTGCTGCCTCACAAGAAGATCGCCGTAGGATTTGTGATACAGAGCGATGAATGAGCTGTCACTTGAGGCAGAAACCTTGAATGTCCTATAAGAGATGTTTATGAGCGCTTCGGCGCTATCATCCTTTCCGGCTTGAGTATAAGCGTTCCCGATCGCCATTTGCAGCCTCGCAGTAGCGACGCTGTACCGATTGAGCTCTTCTTTGATCGCGAGGGAGGCCGCATACGTCGTGATCGCGGAATCGTAATCGCCGTGCCTGGCGAAAACATCGCCGAGTCTCTCAAGACTGTTGGCCGTTGATAAATGGTGCGGTCCGTGATTGTGCTCTTCGATCGCGAGCGATTTCCTGGCGTACCGCAGCGCATCGTCATAGTTGCCTTTCAAGGAATACAAGTTCGCCATGGAGTTATAGAGCTCAGCCAAACCAGAGTGATATTTCCCGTTGAAGGCAATGGTGCTTTCTTCAGCCTGATTGAAATATGAGATCGCCCGGTCGTAGTCGGAGCGCTGTGAATATGCCTCTCCCAATTTGGCCAAGCATGCCGAAACTGACGGAACAATTTCGCCGGCCACCGTTTCGTTCAATGCGAGAGACGTTAGGAGGGACGAGATCGCTTCGTTGACCCTGTTTTCATGGAGCAGATCTTTACCCCGATAATAGTAGCAGGTCGCAGCGACCAGGGATTTTTCTTTACCGATCCGTTGAAGCATCCTGAGGACCGAATCCTGGAGAGACAATGCGCTGTGATAGTCTCCTTTGTCAGAGAGGATGTTCGCTGCCGTCATTTCATTGATTGCCAGCCCCTCTTCGGTGTCCGACACTCTGCTGATCTCGATAGCCTCGTTGATGGAGGCGACCGCCTCCTTGTACATCCCGATCGATTTGTACGTAAGCGCCAGCAGATAAAGGGACGAGGCGACCTCGACGCTTTTTGGAGAACCTATGGTTCTCCTGATCCTCAGCGATTCATTAAGGTCTGATAAGGCCTGAGCGTACTCCTGGTTATAATTCTCGAGGTAGCCGAGCGCGGCATAGGTGCTTGCCAGCCTCGGGTCGTTTGGTGACAGCTTCGCCTTCGCCGTTTTTTGCGATTCTCTTAAGCAGTCGAGCGCTTCGTTAAAACGGGCCAATCTGATCAAGGCGTCCGCAATAGAGTTGTCGCACTCCACGTAGTGCCCCCAGCTTTCGTTTCTTCGAAAAATTTCTTTTGCCTCTTTGAAGTAGGCAAGCGAGCTGTCGAAGAAAGAACGTATCACGAGATCATGTCCGATGCTCTGTTTTGCCAACCCGATCACTGTATCCGAAGGAGTCACCTGTGCAGTTGCACCGGTTGACGCGAGCAGCAAAAATCCCGCAAGAAAAAAATACCTTCTCACTGCGCGATAGGGAAGTGCGTCGCAGAGTGCACAAAATAAAAAATTATCGAAGGAGATTGTCTGCATGTTTTTGACTCGTCGGTAGCTTCTCGCCGGTTCTCACAGCTAAAACTCCATTTCTTCTCCCGCGAAGCATACATAAGAAATGAAGCGGGCGGAAAATCCTTCCGCGGAAATCACCAACTCTCAAGGGAGGTTAGCTATGAGAAATTTTCGAAAGGTTTCCTCAAGATTCATTTTTGCGTTGTCGTTGATCTGTGCGACAATGTTTTTTGGTTCAAATTCAGCGGGGAGTAGGAACCTGGCAGACGGGGAGGGGAATACTCCCCCTCAACCGCCACATCCCGTCGTTCTGGCATAATTGAATCCCCGAATCAGATTTTTTACAGGAGCCGCACGAAAGAGATACTCTCCAGTGCGGCTCCGCAATTTCTACAAGATGCGCCCCTGGAAAACGGAGTTCAAAAGTTCTACTGTTTCCTCTTTGGCAGAGCTTTCGAGGCGTCAACACCTTCATTTCGGCAAGTTTCCCATGAATAGTAAGGAATTATTCCCGAAATAGGGACTACTTTTTTCTCCAAAATTGGCATTTTCAATGATATATAAATAGGGGGGGAGGAGTTTTCAAGCACTTTAGCAGTGATCAAAAATAAGGACGCTTTATGAGCAAGCTTTGCCATCTTCTTTATATTGAAGATGATCCTAACGACGTTCAGCTCTTACAGGCAACATTGGACGGAACAGATCTCCGATACGTTGTCGAGGTGGTACAAACTCGGGAGAGGCTCCTCGGAGCTTTGCAAACAATGAAATTTGATTTGATCATCTCCGATTTTTTGCTGGAAGGTTTTGACGGAAAATCTGCTATTGGTATTGTCCTGCAAAAGTGTCCCGAAACCCCGTTTATTTTTCTCTCAGGCGCGAAGGGGCAGGAGGTTGCGATCGAAGCGTTTGAGCGAGGCGCAACGGATTTTGTGCTAAAAGAGAAAATTGAACGGTTGATTCCCGCGGTGCGGAGGGCGTTGCACAAAGCTGAAACGGAGCGGATGCGCAAGCTGACGGAGGCTGAATTGAAAGAGTCGAGCGAAAAATATCGCAGCCTTTTTGAGCACAATATTGTCGCTTCATTCATATCGACACCGGCTGGGGAGGTTGTCGAATGCAACTCCGCATATTTGCGGCTGCTGGGTTTTTCTTCTGAGGAGGAGGCAAAAGCGGCGAAAACGGAGTTCCTCGCCGGTAATCACTTGAAAAAGCCGGAGCTGATCGAAATGGTTAGGCTTGAGAGAGAAATTGAGCTAGCCAATATCAGGATCCCGACGAAACGGGGCGAGACTGTTCAGGTTGATGCTACGATCATCGGCAAATTCGACGAGCAGAATGTACTTAGAGAGATGCTTTGTTATGTCGTCGATAGTACGAAACAGCATTCGTCCTAATTTCCTGCATCAATTCCGGCAGTCTCTTGAAATTTTCTCTAAAGATTTAATTAACCGGGGGCAATTCGTCGCTTTCTCCAATCGAATAGACCGCACGCCATATTTAGCACCAGATCTCCGGGATTGTCCTTCGTGTTCCGGTCCGTCAAAACCGGGCGAGAACAGCTGATTATTGACTATTGCTTGCCGTAAAATTTTTTAGTATATTATTTGCGTTGGAAATTTTTCCGGCTGTCGTGATTCAGTTTGGTTGCAGTTGATCACGTCAAAAAAGTAGTAATTCTTAATAAAATTCGGGGTCGTAGCTCAGTTTGGTTAGAGCGCCTGCCTGTCACGCAGGAAGTCGCGAGTTCGAGTCTCGTCGGCCCCGCTCCAAAAACAGACAGGGTTAGCGTTATTTGCTAACCCTGATCTGTTTTTAGGACCCGCCGTTTTTTGGCGGGTAAGTGAGCTCTAGAGAATGATTGGTCGTCCCCGCTCCAAAAACAGACAGGGTTAGCGTTTTTTGCTAACCCTCATCTTTTTTCATCGTTTGTCCAAGCGTTGGAACCTCTTCAATTCTGGCGGGTGTCGTCAATTGGCCGCGGCAATGACCTCCTGTTTGATCAGTTCCTTAATGACCAGAGAAATAATCTCGCCGCTGACGTCTTCACCCTGGCCGCTTCCATGGACCTCGCCGACACCGGACCAGATCATCCGTTTTCTTCCGCGAGCTGTCCAAAGGGTGATCTCGTCATTCACGAATTCATTGAATACCGGATACCCCGGATAATATCCGCGATTGTAATATTCATAGTACGCCTCGCTCCACGGCCCGGAAGGAGAGCCCGGTGAGATGATGTCCAAGCTGGGGGTGACGCTTTCGGTGGTCATCGTCGATGATCGTCCGATAAGTACTATCCCGTCGAAGTTTCCCGCGCGGGCCACGGAATCAATGATGGTGGAGTCGGGAAGAACTTTGGAGATGAGCCGATACGATGGAGTCGCCTCGACCCCGTGCCATGAAAGAGCCGCGGCGAGCCCATCCTCCCAGGCACTTCTCCGCTGTTGATCCCTCCCGGTGGCCACTACCAGTATCTTTTTTAACGGCCCTGCCTTGTATGATGTGTCTCGCCACGTGCGCGCAAGCTGGGTCGATGTGCAGGACGACAGTACGAATGAGACCACCACCGTAAGAACAAAATGGACGCGGGTGATCATGGTTCCTCCTTACGAAAGTCCGGCGTCTTGTTTTCTGCCGGGGATCGTGACTACGTTGACCTTAGCGGTTCATAAAACAGTGCCCTCTATTCATTGGAGATGATCTGCAGTTCAATCTCGTCGTTGGACCTATGTTCGGCGTATCGAAGTCCAAAGCTTATCGGGGCGTCAGGAATCGCATTGCCCGGCGCTTCACTGCATGGGGCTGCGGTCTCTGCCCTTCATGACAGCAGCCAATCCTTGGCTTCGTCATACGTGCGAAATACATCCGAAACAATTCCACAACTCCCCGACTTCACACAGACGAAGCGCATCAGCCCATACGGCAGTTCGTGGGACGAAACGAACGCGAGGCGGTTGTTGAATCGGTCCGCTAATGCGGTGATGAAGCCTACCATCGCGTTGATCTCTTCTGAAGACCTCACGTAAATGCTCCGGGATTCCCCAAAATTGAAGAGCAGGGATGACCTTCCATTGAGGCCGGCATCGGCTAAAGAATTAAGTATGGCCGTACGGACATCGTTCATCGAATATTCGCCGTACATTTCAACGATAATGATGTTAGAGTCAAATCGATACGTTACAGGCATTTGGAATATCTCAGTTCATGACGGAGGCATAGGCCGAACCGCCTCGAGTTTTTGGGTGATCCTGTTTTCCGGGAATACAACGCGCCGGTCATCCTGGAAAGACGAATGCGAAATGATGAACAGCAAACTGACCTCGTTCATGATGGCTCGAATGAAAACACGTTGATCATCGCTTACGGCATCGACCGGCATCGCACAGAAGACGAGAAAATTCAGATTGTGAGGCTTTAAAATCACCGTAGTGAATTGCGTGGCCGATTGTTGGTCGATGATCATTTTGTTGCTGACGTGCGGATAACATATGGACACGCCATTCCTTGTCTCGAAGCACTCATAGATCGTCCTGTACGAGCCGCTGCTGATGATTCTGAGCAGCATCCAGTTTGTGTTGACAATGCCCAGAATACGCTCGCCCAAGAGCCGAGCGATCCTTTTGAAATCGCTTTTCGTTGACGGGTACGCGTTGGAAACGTCGTAGATCGATTTTATCTCTTCGATCTGGACATTCACTTTCCCGATGTAATCCAATGAATCAATAAGCTTTTCATCAGCCTTCCTCTTATCCTCCTTGATATTGTTGATCAGCTCTTCTTGTTTTGAAGCCTCTTGCTGATAGAGCCTGAAGATCAAAATAGTCAGAGCAAATAAAAAGCTCAAAAGCAAGACCTCCAGTACGTCCTCATCGATGATGAACATTCTTTTGATGTGAACAGAACGAGTCAGGATGATCGGCGTGAGAATCATTACCGCAGAGAGGAGCACGTAAATGATGAAATACACGAGCTGCAAAAAAGAGATGTGACGCTTTAGTATTCGCATTGGGTTGTCAATTATTATATGCGGCCGAACTAGTGAATATTGGACAAGGCTGATGAAGGCAGAGTTTCACTCATACGCACATTGTTGTTAAACCGTGTCGAAATGTTTCTCGCGCAGGAAGCCCCCCCTGACTCTATGGCATGTTCTGTATTTTCTTTGACGGACCTATCCAACGTGAGTGAACAATCCATTCATTGGAATTTCGTCCGGAGAGCAAGGCGAGTGCAACCAATGTTGAAAACAATGCTACGAATGGGGAGGAGCGCGGAAGGCGTTGTGGGGAGAGGAATTCGCTAACAGCGTCGGAAATGATCCCTTGATCTCACGGCGATGCCGCAGTTTGACAGCACCGAGCCATGGCTCGATTGTGAAGAGGATTTGGTCGCTGAAAACTTTTTCGGAGGAGACGATGTGCCTGTGGGAGGTCCAGTAGGGACGTGCGTCGAGATTAATGCTCCGATCGGCATGGACTGAAGGGGCGGAGTCGAGCTTGAAGAAGAGTGGCTGACCAAATAGATTCTCGCGACTTAGTATCCCAGGGACCATATAGGCGCCAAGGAGAATCCCAATAATGATGCCACGGAGTGCGGGATTTTTCATACGTTAGAATCTGTAAATGTGAACCGTGCAAAATGTTTAACATGTCAGACTGCAATTTGGTTCCATGGGATGCAAAGACAATCCTAGCTCACGCTATGTGAATCCTTTATTGCCGGATCATTGCGATGTGAGAAGATCACTGCGCCAATCACAAGAAACTTATGGTTCACACCGCAAATGTAATTCATGCATATGTTGCAAAAGCGAGATGAGGGAATGATTCACTTCTCGTAGCTGTTATGACTAATGATGGAGCAACAAGTGCGGAAGGGATTATTTATGATAACTAAACACCGGTCCTTCAATCTCTCTTTGTCCTTGCTGATTGGGGGATTTGTTTTTGCGGGATGCTATACTCGGATCGAAACGTTCAGTGACGGAGGAAATGACGGTGGCAATAACTATGAATATGCAGAGAACGATTCTTCGAGTACACGGAGCGACACAACGGGCAAGAACTACTTCAGCAATGACGACTACCGTTCATTGCAATACAGGGGAGCGTTTGATTACTATTCACCGTCCTGGTACGATTGGGGAGATGGGCTCGAACCTTGGTACGGTGGCTACGACTATCCGTGGGATGCGATGTTGATGTATCCTTATCCGTATTGGGATGGAGGCTATGATGATTACGGATGGGGATTCGGAGTTGGCTACGGCTATGGGTACGGGCGTTATCGCAATCGCGGCTTGCGAGGCTATTCGGGATCACTCCTTGGATCCAGGCGAAGGACAGTTGGGACAACACGCGGCGCAATCAATGCACGTGGGACACTGTCCTCAGGAAACGGGATCGGTTCTTTCCGACCATCAGCGGCTTCGGGCACTGCAACATTGAACACTTCTCGCTTTCGTTCAGCTCAGGAAGTTCCTTGGTGGCAGAGGGCGAAGATGACAGCCGCGAGTTCTCAGTCTCGGGCCGGTGCGGCACAACGGCCGCGCACTTCGGTGAGGAATACCTTCACGCGGTACGGATCAAGAAACGGAAGGGCCCCCGCGAGCTATAGGATGAGCGCGCAATGGA
This sequence comes from Bacteroidota bacterium, assembly GCA_035506275.1. NCBI lineage: Bacteria > Pseudomonadati > Bacteroidota > Bacteroidota bacterium. The sequence continues at coordinate 34,904 of DATJPT010000015.1, read as the reverse complement.
TGAATCACTGGATCCGATCGCAGTCTGCTTCCATAAGTGGTTTCGGCGCCGGATCGAGGTCATCGTTCCGCCAATCGTCGCCTCGCAGTTTCTTTCCACAGGGTTCATCTGCGAGAAGCGGAGGTGGACGCAGCGCTGGTGGAGGCGGAGGGGGAAGAGGCAGAGGGAGGTAGAAATGGTTATGGACCACGAAAAGATTCTTGGCATCGGAATCGTTATCAATAAGCAAGCAGCATTAAACCGTTGAATTTATTCTGAAGTCCAATTTGCAGAAGTATTGAAATGCGTAAATCTGGGAATCTCGCATTATGGGAAATTCCAGAATTCGACATCTTGCGGTTCTTGCGATTCTCGGGGCTTATATCGTTCCCGGTCTCCTCTGTTCAAGCGATCTTCTTGGCCGGCCGCTCTTTGTAAAGCTTGACGCCTCACTTTCAGCTGTAAACGACCGCAGCATTGATCTTGATGAACGTCCTTATTGGACCTCTCACCGACACCTCATCTTCTCAGAACACTTTTCCGACGACCAGTCTCTTAATGCGGCCTCGCCGTGGATCAGCGTCGTCACTCCAAGGCGTTTCAGCGAAATCCCACAAGTATTTATTCCGAGTCCCATAGCACTTTTTCGGCCGAATCCTCTTCGTGCGCCCCCTCCTTGCTCGTCCAATGATCTGATTAATTCACCATGTTAATATTTGAAGCCAAAGGAGCGAATGAATATGGAGAAGACAATAATATCCGTTGTCATACTGTTGGTGGTTCTTTCTGTAATGGGGTGCACCACCGAGCGATATGCCGAGTATATGAAGGAGTGCCCGGCGACAATCGATACACCTTCACTGACGAACAAACAGGAGGCTGGTTCCATGTCGCAGGAACGGGAGACTTACTATCCTTCATCGTACAAACTGTTTTTTGCCAACACCGACCCTCCATCAATGATGAAGCATCAGGGCAACGATCACCTTTATCCTTCGTCGTACAGGCTGTTCATGACGTATTCTTCGCCTTCGTCAAGGATGACGAAACAACTCACTTCGTCCTCGTCGCAGGGTAAATATAAAACGTATTATTATTCCTCTGCATACAGGCGACTATTCGCGAATTAGGAGATCAGAATAGTCTGAAATGCACCGAGCCCGACAATGATGTCGGGCTCTTTGTTTTGAAGTAGGCCGATTAGTCTTCATGGGGTGATCATCTGCCCCCCTCAATACACAATTTAATCAGAGCATAGAAGGGTATTAAAAGGGAACTGCACCGCACCTTCAATTCAATAGATGAATGTTCCGACGAGTCTCTTGTTAAATGATCTCTGCATTCGAATGAAACGTGTTCCCCGTTGATGTGAAATCAACATTCACGTTGAACGGTGGATGGGACGTGCCGCGAATGACCCTCCAGCCCTCATCCTTTCCTGGACCTCTTCTGGGATGAAAATGCCAACTTCTGTGTGAGCTACTTGTAGCTGGCACTCCTGATGAAAAAAGTAAAAGTGTACTCATTTACAACATCGTGAACAGACAGGGGCAAAACTACTTGAAAGGATTTACCAAAAAATGCCCGCGATTGAGATTTCAGCTTTCCGAGCGAACCGCTTGCATCAGGCCAAAGCGGGGCTTCATACCATCCGCCGTCCATGTCCCCATAAATGTAATCAACGGGAAATACCAGATCATCGAGCGTCTCATTTTTTGGTATCACAGTGGGCGACTGGAGGTCCCTTTTGTTAATAAACCTTATTCCGGAATGAATGACGTGATAGCGCGATCCTACTTCATTGACATAGGCGGCATCATCCCATAAAACGGTGACGGAAGAATCCGTTTTATTATCAATTGTGAACCCGACACCGTACGCTGAAGGCGACCAGATAATTTTGACGAAGTCATTTTCGAAGCAATATTTTTTTATTCCGAGCGAGTCAGTGTGATAGATTGTTTGCTTGCCATTGGTATCGTTCTTTGGACGAGGAGCGACGGCCTCCGTCAGCATGATATCGTACGTAGCGTAATGCGTTTCGCATCCTGATAGAACGCACAGGAGAATAGATGGTGCTATGAATTTACTGAAAATCTTCATTCCGGTGGTACGGGGGACTCGTCTGTTACCTGCGGCGCCTTGTTTGATCATCATACCTGAATCGTGTTCATTAAAGTAAACCTGAACGCGGACTCAATCGTTTCACTCACCGATCCCCGAAATCGGGGGCAATGCATTCCAACAAAGAGTCGAAGGACCTCCTCCTATGCATGGGCATAGTGCAGCGATTGGTTTGTTCCGTCACATTTTCTTCGCGGACAAAGGTGGAATTCTAATTACTCCAGAAATGATTCTAAGCTGCGCGGGGCGCTGCATAGCGCGATTGAACATTGCCTCCTTCAAGCTCAGATTTCACAAGGTGGATTTGACCCTTCCTGAATGGGAAAACCACTGAATCAAAAAAAAGTCAAAATTTAACTTGACATTAAATCGAAAAAATTGTAACTAACTGGAGCGGTTTAGTACTATCCTATTATTTCAATATTTCCCTTTATTTACAGCTATATTGCGCTAATTGTCCTAATCAAACCGGTTTAGTCTTTTCTTGACCTAATCCTTCATCCGAATTGAACGCGCGGATGTTTCCGTGAACCACAGGTTTCATCTACCTTAAGGGAGGGTTGAACTGTGAATTGGTCAGCAAAAAAGCTTCTCCTTCTTCTTTTTCTAACTCCATCTCTGTTGCTCGCCTCCGGCACACTCAAGGGGGTTGTCCGCGACTCGACGACCGGACAGCCCCTGGTTGCCGCCAATGTTATGTTGGTTGGCACTCCGCTTGGGACGGCGGGGGACATCTCGGGCAACTACACCATTCAAACGATCCCAGCCGGTCATTACAACGCTCGATGTTCCTACGTTGGATACCTCTCGCAGACAATCTCTGTAACAATCAAAGACGACAAAGCTACGGAGTGTAATTTTGCTCTTCTTCCCACAGCGGTGCAAGGCCAAGAGGTTGTCATCACAAGCCAGGCGCTTGGCCAAGCCGCTGCCATTAACCAGCAGCTCACGTCGAATGCGATCGTCAGCGTTGTTTCCGAGGAGAAGATCAAGGAATTGCCCGACGCAAACGCGGCAGAGGCGATCGGTCGTCTTCCCGGTGTTTCGGTTGTCCGGTCGGGCGGGGAGGCGAACCAAATTGTGCTGCGCGGTTTGAGTGAAGATTTGACAACGATCACGATGGATGGAGTTCAACTTTCGGCAACGGATGCTGACTCTCGAGGTGTGGACCTGAGTACAATTGCACAGGCATCTCTCTCGGGGATCACAGTTACGAAAGCCATCACGTCAGACATGGACGGCCAAGCCATCGCAGGTAACGTCAATTTCGTGACAAAAACAGCTCCGGAGACCCGGGTAATACAGGTGACAGCGCAGGGGTCATACGCAGCTCTCACCAACTCTTACAGCCAATATAATTTTAACGGCAACTATGGCGAGCGCTTCTTCGACGATGTGGTGGGGATACAGATCTTTGCCAACGCCGAGCGGCGCGACCGCAGCAGCGAGGACTACAATGTCGCCTACGATCAAACGCTGAACAACTCCACCAAATGGGGGATCAACAGTTTCACCCTTGATTGGACGCCCGAGATACGAACGCGAACGGGCGGCCGCGTGCTGTTCGACTTCAAGACGCCCGATGACGGCGTTATCAAGGTAAACGGCGACTTTAACACCACGCAGCGCCGTTTGTCCCAGATGACCCGCGATTATCCCGTGGAGTCGTCGGAGATTAATTACGACATCCAAGGACAGGACATCAACACAGACATTAGCGCATTTTCTGTCGTGGGCGAAAATAATGTCAGCGATTGGCATGTGAGCTGGAACTTCTCTTTCACGCAGTCGAGCACGGAGCAGCCATACAACTACACCGCGAATTTTGACGAGCCGTCAACCCTCAACGGAAACAACCAAGTAGTTTCGGGGATGCTCGCGGTTCCTCCGTCGTTGTGGCAGGGTCCGTACCAGGCCCTCATTCCGTATTCCCTCAATAATTTCAGCGATGCCTTCCTGCAGTATGGGTACATCCGAACGGAAAGCAACCTCGAATTTCAACGGACCGCGACCCTGGACATCAAAAGGGATTACCTCTTCTCCGACATCAGTGGTGAGTTCAAGTTCGGCGGCAAGTACACCGACCGGTACCACCGGCGCGACAACATGATGGAATTCTCGCCGTACTACAACAGCGCCCAAGTACTGCCGGACATGCTGAATTCGAACGGTCAGATCGTTGCCAAGGACTGGGCGAAATACGGCTTCGGGAATCTACAGGACGCCGGAGGTCTCGTCCTGCTGACGAACTTCTTGACCAGCGGCACACGGAACATCTACGGGTTATACAATTTTGACCCGCTGTTCGACCCGACCTTGATCCGGAACTGGTACGACATCAGTTCCGTCGGCATCACCGCGGATGGAGCGCGAAGAGAATACGCCGACGGTACGGCCGAAGATGGAACTGGGTACACCGCCAATGAAGCCGTGGGTGCAGGCTACCTGATGAATACCCTGAACTTCGGAACGGCGGCGACCTTCATCGCCGGCGTGCGGCTCGAAACGGACGACGACTCGTACACGTCCTACTACACCCCGCAGCCGCTTACAGTCTACTCGGTCTTCAGTGACACTGCAGCAAAACACACCGAGACGATCGTTCTTCCGAATTTCCATTTCATCGTCCGTCCGACGGACTACTTGAACGTCCGCCTTGCCGCCTACGCCGGCATCATCCGCCCCGATTTCAACTACCGGTTGCCGACGTACGTCATCGTTGGCACGGCCCCCTATGTGGACAACGACATGGCCAAGGTCGGAAACACGAACCTGAAAAATGGAGACGCCTGGAACTATGAGCTCAATATTCAAGCTTACGGAAACGATCTTGGGCTTCTTTCATTCTCGACATATTACAAACGGATCAAGAATGAAATCGAGCTTCTGAACGGGTACGAGATCCTCCCCGGCAGCACAACTCCGGCGCAGGTGGGGATGGTATATCGCAACGGTAAGCCCCCCTTCGCCAGTATGTATTTGCTGACCTATCCCTACAATTCCACGTTGCCGACCGAAGTGTGGGGCTTCGAGCTTGAACAGCAAACGAACCTACGGTTCCTCCCCGGCTACCTGCGCGGCCTCACGATGTCGTATAACCTCTCGCTGGTCAAGGATCAGACGTATACCCCCTTTGCGGAAACCAAGTACGACACCGTTATTCTTGCAGGCTTTAAGGTGGCAAAACCATATCTCGAGCTCGCCGAACAAAGGAGCAGGATTGTCAACTCTCCCGAATTCTTCGGCAACGCAGTGCTGGGCTACGACATTGCGGGATTCTCCGTACGGCTGTCGTATTTTTACCAGGGGCAGTACTATAACGGCTTTTCGGTGGACAATCGCTCGAACCCGGTGCAGGACGCCTTCTCGCGCCTGGACCTTGCCCTCAAGCAAAACATCGGGGACCATCTGGCTGTTGGGCTTAATATCAACAACCTGACAGACGCCAGCGAAGGGACGAGCATCCAGAACACGGTCATGAAGTGGACACTGCTGACCTCAAGCATCCGGTACGGCACAACTGCCGATCTCTGGATGAGAGTTTTGTTGTAACCAAAATAGCTTTACTTGTTGTACCGCTGTACTACTAATTCACATTCACTTTTTTTTTGGAGGTTTTATGAAACCAACGTTACGGGTCATGTTTCCCGTGCTGCTGTTGCTCTATCTGGCTACGGCGGCATTCGGTCAGCATACCTTGTTCCTGAAGGCGCCGACAACGGCGACGAACCTGAGCGATATCATCATGGGCGACACGACCGCAAACGGCGCGCGCGTTGACACCCAGCGGGTTTATGTGCTCCAGCGCGGCGGAACGTGGTTCTGGAACAATATCGTTACGAACGCCGGTTGGCCGTTGAATATTGTGGCATCAGATACCGGGGTTGCTGAACAACCACGAGTGTACGCGATGCCCGTTCCTAATGCCACCCCACTCGCCGTGCCGTACCAGTTCGTCAACGTCGAAGGCAATGTCTACGTGAAGGGGATCACGATGGTTGGCTATTTTGACCAGGATACTTCCTATTTGGATAACTATGGCGCCACATACATTCTCTTTCGTTGCGCGACCCCCGGATGGCGGATGGAGTTCGTGGGCAACACTTTCGGCGGAACAAACCAGGCCTTCGCCAGCAACTTCGCGGCGGGCACGACCATCAAGTTCACGGATAATATCCTTGTGAACAGCAACGTTCCCTGGTCGGCAGGCGCAGGCAACGGACGCGTTGTTGATGCGCGGAACATCTCTCTCGACAGCCTTGTGATGATCAACAATACTGTCGCGTACGGCTTTGACAGGGTCATGCGACACCGTTCAAGCGTTGGTCGTATCAACCACATCATTTTCGACCACAATACCGTGTACGAGAACGGCGGCCGCTATGGCCTCTTTACACTAGGCGCGGTTGGATCGGATGTCACAATCACGAATAGCCTGTTCGTCGACCCGATGGCAATGGGCGCCGACACGAACTCACAGCGTCAATACGATTTTATCGAGTCAAACGAGTTCGATGCTCAGGGAAAAGTGGTAATGAGCTGGATCAACTATGCACCGCTCCAAACCGACACGCTTCCCGGCTTTACCCCAACCCAGTGGAAAATTGCCCACAACTACTACTACACTTCACCGTCCCTCACCGCAGCTTGGGATACGGCGCGGGCTGAAGGATGGGATCCTACACTTGGTTTCGGACGTATTCTGTCCGACAGCATCAAAGCCCGGCTAGGGGCGGATACTGCGACCGCGTTCACGGCATTGAGTAATTTCGCATTCAACAAGGTGCCCGCGCCGTTTTCGAATCTCATGCTCTGGTTTGCTGAGCCGACCTCGATGGGCGGCGCTGAAGGCGGAGATGGGAGCGGACTCCAGGCAACGTACCCTGGTTATGACATCCATACGACTCCGTACTATCGCGATACAATGAGCGCCGCCTATTCAACAGCGTCACCGGCGTATACCGGCGCGTGGGGCGGATTCCCGGCGGGCGATCTGAACTGGTACCCGTCGGCGAAAGCCACATGGGCTACCACGGCTGTCAAAGCCGCCAACACCACCGTTCCGAACAAATTCTCGCTCGAGCAGAACTACCCGAATCCGTTCAACCCTTCCACGCAGATCAAATTTAACCTGGGTCAGCCGGGTATGATGAGCTTGAAGGTCTACAATTTGCTCGGTCAGATGGTGCAGGTGGTGGATGAGGGACAGAGAGCGGCAGGTGAGTACACGTACAATGTCGATATGAGCAGGTTCGCCAGCGGAGTCTACTTCTATAGACTTGAGCAGGGCACCAACGTGTTGACGAAGAAAATGCTCCTCCTAAAATAGTTACGAATGAAAAAGCCCAACAATTGTCCGTCGACCATCTTTTGCCATGCGGCGAACTATGCATTGAGAGACCTTGAAACGGGCGCTTCGTAACGCAACGTGAGCGATGCAGGCCAGCAATGGCCTGCATTGTTATTTAAGTACGGATTTCGCACGTGGTGAAGAGCAGATAAATAGTTGCTTCTTGTTTTCCAATCATTACTTTATTGCGTGTTACGTTGACCTTGAAAAAAGAAACGTTTGTTCAACTACGCTGCGCAGAAGTAAAACCAGACAATGATGAATGTGAATAGCAATTCTCTCGCTGTAGTTGCGGCCAGGCCTTTTCGGCGAAGCCTCTTGTGCGCGATTGTCTGTGCGGGAACCGTTGCTGCGCAGATGGTCAGCCCTGATGTTGATAATCCCGCCGAACCGTTTTCGTACTACAGCGCTCCCACCGACGTCATAGGAGTCATGGACGCCGTATCGGGGACGGAGGTGACGCCCGAAGGATACTTGTATACCGGATACGACGAGTTGATGTTCTTCACCGGCAACCCGCCAGAACCCTTTCATCAAAGAGTAAAAACCCTTTTGAACGGCTATTTGCCCGTTGTGGTATACCAGACAGAGAAGAACGGCATTCATTACGAAGTGACGGCGTTTGCCGCGACCCTTGATGGCAATCCCGAAAGCCCTCTCATGAATTTTGTGCGCGTGAAGATTCGCAATGCAGCAAAGGAAGAGCGCACGGCGTTCTGGAGCGCTGGAACGAGATATCAGTGCGAATCAAATACGGAGAGCGGTACAGGCGATCATCGCTTTGTGCGTCCTTTGGAGCGGAAGATCCTGGGCGGCAAATCTCAGGCCGGAGTCTTGTTCAATCCAGACTGGACCTATGAATTTTCCAAAGATGCTTTTCTTCGGTCGGACAGTGTGATCTATCTTTTTCCTGACCTGCCATCATCACGAAAGATGATGACGCTAAGCACGTTCTACAATCGTCCTCAAGACCTGAAGGCACGAAAGATGAAAGTGCTTCCGACAACCCCCGTCGGGATTGTCAGCTGCGCGATTCATTTGGCGCCGGGAGAAGAGAAAGCGCTCGTGTTCAAGATGCCGTATGCTCCTCTCCCTTCGGGAAGCCCGCTCGTCGGCCAGCTTCGCGATGCAGACTTTGAAGAGTATCTTCAGCGGACCGTGAAATTCTGGGACGGGATCCTCGCGAAAGGAATCGATATTGAATTGCCCGAATTGAAGGTCGAGAACACCTTCAAAGCGAACCTAATTTACGACCTTATCGCACGCAACAAGGAAGAAGGGTGCTACATTCAGAAAGTGAACGACTTTCAGTACCACTCCTTCTACCTTCGCGACGCTTCGTTTATCGTCCGGATGTATCTTCTCTCCGGTTATTTCGACATCGCCCGTGAGTGTGTTCAGTTCTTTCCGCGCTGGCAGCAACTGGACGGCAATTTTGTTTCGCAGGGGGGGCAGTTCGACGGTTGGGGCCAGACGATGTGGATCTACGGGCAGTATTACCGGTTTACGCACGACAAGCAATTCGCCAAGTCGGTTTATCCGTATGTCCTTAAAGCGTTTGACTGGTTGGAAAACGCACGCGACCACGACCCGCTTCGGCTCATGCCGCCGACCTCTCCCGGCGACAACGAGGATATCCAAGGACACATCACCGGACACAATTTCTGGGCGCTTGACGGACTGAGGAATGTCATGTCGCTCATACAGGGAGTCGGACCGGCGGCCGATCTCTCACTCTTTCAGGAGCAGTACAACGACTTTTACAGTACCGTTGCTCGACGGCTTCGGTCTGTAACCGCGTCAACCGGAGGATATATTCCTCCCGGACTCGACGGAAAAGTCCCGGCAGGCCAGGATTGGGGGAATATGTTGACACTTTATCCGGAGATGCTCTTCTCACCTTTTGATACAATGGTCACAGCGACGCTCGATTCCACGCGTGCAAAGTACATGGAAGGAATCATGACGTACGGCGACAAGGCGTACCTCCACGACTATCTCACGATCCGTAATACTCAGGCCGAACTTGTCCGTAACGAGCAGGAGAAAGCCGTGAATGAATTGTATTCACTCCTTCTGCATACGAGCTCAACCCATGCAGGATTCGAGTATGCGATCCGTCCGTGGGGGGCAAGAGACTTTGACGGCAACCTCTCTCCTCATGGATGGTTTGCCGCTGAAATCCGTTCGCTCATCAGAAATATGATGGTGCGTGAACAGTCTCAAACCTTCGGTGAACGAGGAGATCTTCACCTCTTTTCCTGCGTATCGCCGGAGTGGGTGAAAAATGGTGAAAGGATTTCTGTCCATCATGCCCCCACGTACTATGGTGAGGTGAATTGTGATCTTGCGTTTGAGAAGGGAAAAGCGCTCCTCACATTGAACAACCGTTGGGACGAGGCGCCGGAGCACCTTGTCCTTCATCTTCCCTGGTTCATGAAAGTTGAATCGGTCGCTGCTGACGGAAAGAAAATGAAGATCAATGATTCTCGGGTCGACCTTCCGCTGAATTCGAAGAGGGTAGAGATCAGGTGGGAAAGGAAATCCAAAGTTCCGGATCTCAGTTATGATGTCGCCGTCAAGTCGTATGAGAAACAATACAGGCAAAAGTACGAAGAGTTTCTGAAAACAGGGAAGTGATGCTTGCTTTTTTGCCGCATCACTTTGAATATCACGGGTAAGCATTAGCGTTTGACTGACTATGACACAACAGATCGAAAATACCGCTTCTGAAAAAGGCGGGCGGCTTGTTTCCCTCGATGTGCTTCGCGGAATGGCAATTGCCGGCATGATGATGGTCAACAATCATGGACCGGGTTCGGAGGTCTATACTCAAATAGAACATGCTCCATGGAACGGATGCACATTTGCTGATTGGGTCTTTCCGACCTTTCTGTTCGTAGTAGGAGTGGCGATGACTTTTTCATTCAGCCGTCGCGCTCATGATGCTTCTCAAAAGAAAGCTCTCTATGGCCATGTTCTTAAGCGCACGGCGGTTCTTTTTCTTCTCGGAATTGTTCTCAATGCGATCTCTTATAACAACTTCCCTTTCTTTTTCCCTTCGACCGTTCGCATCCCGGGAGTGCTGCAGCGCATCGCCGCATGCTATCTCGTTGTCTCTCTGATCCTGTTGAATTGCAAAATACGGGGACAAGCCGTCTGGGCAATTGGATTGGTCGTTGCTTACTGGCTCATGTTGGAATTGATACCGGTTCCCGGCTACGGCGCTGGGGTGCTGCAGCCGGCGGGGAGTTTGGAGTGGTATGTGGATTCACATTTGTTCAAAGGTCACACGTACGTCTATGCACCGACTCCGGGTTTTGACCCCGAAGGTCTTGTGAGTACCATCCCGGCGATCGCAACCACGCTTTTTGGCGCCCTAACAGGTCAATGGCTGCGGTCCGACAAACCTCAAAAGAGCAAAGCGAACTGGATGTTGGCTGCAGGAGTCGTTCTAACTCTTGTCGGTGCAGTTCTTGGAATCTGGATGCCGATCAACAAAAACTTGTGGACGAGTTCTTATGCCGTATTCATGACCGGAATAGACCTCGTGTGCTTCGGGATTCTCTATTGGTTCATTGATATACGCGGCTTTAAGAAGTGGGCGATCCCGTTCGTTATCTATGGCATGAATGCGATCTCGGTGTATTTCCTATCGGATATTGTGGCAAAACTCCTGGCGATCATCGAATGGGAGTCGTCGGGCGCAACGATCTCCCTGCGAAGTTACATCTATCAAAACCTGTTGCTGCAGATCGTCAGCCCCATCAACGCTTCGCTTGTGTACGCAATTTCCTTCATGCTGTTGATGTATCTCATTGCCTGGATTATGTGGCGCCGAAAGTGGTTTATAAAAATTTAGCTGCTGCCCACAAGAGCAAAAAAGTCTCTTTTTTCCGAATTCACTGAGGAGACGGGGATTGTTCATGGATTATACTAAACCGGTTTAGTATATTTTATGTGCCCAACCTGTCTTTCGACTCAGTGAGCAAGAAGTTCAAATGCCTAATACTCGTATGCGCCTGACTATCTCCGATATTGCCAAACTTGCCGGTGTGTCAAAGTCCACCGTTTCCCTGGTGCTGAACAACAAGCCGGGGGTGTCGGAAAAAATACGGCGCGAAGTGCTTGAGGTAATCGAGAAGTACCGCTATAACCCCAGTCAGATCGCACAGTCTCTCGCTGCGCGGGAGACAAGAAGTATCGGCCTTATCATCAAAGAAATCGATAATCCTTATTTCAGCAGACTGATGCGCGGGGTATATGATTCGTGTTCAGAGCTCGGCTATTCAGTGCTTCTGGGAAGTTCGGAACTATCTGCCGGGAAAGAGGCGGAGATCATCAAGACATTGGTCAGCAAACGCGTGGATGGGCTGATCATTTCACCGTTGCAGAGCGAAGGGTCTAATTTTTCCTATCTGATTGACCTCCTGAAAGATAATTATCCGTTGGTCATTCTCGGTATTGTCACCAACTACCCAACCAACGTCGTGGACATCGACAACGCAAAAGCTGCTTATGATGCTGTAAGTTTATTAATTCGCCACGGTCATACAAAGATCGCACACTTTGGCGGTCCGGTTCATTCCGGTCATGGGCAGAGAAGGCTTGAAGGCTACAAGCAGGCGCTGAGTGATCACGGCATTCCGATCAGCAAGAATTATATTGTCGCTGTTGAACCCTACATTCCCGACGGATATCAAGCCGGGAAGCATCTGTTCTCGGGAAATGCCGATCCTCCGACCGCAGTATTTTGTTACAACGACCTCGTTGCGATCGGGCTGATAAACGCTCTGACCGACCTGGGGGTTGATGTCCCGGACGATGTTTCTGTGATGGGCTTCGACAATATCGATTTCGGCGAGTACGTCAGAATACCCCTCACGACGGTTCAAATGCCGGCATACGAAATTGGAAAAGCTGCAGCGAGTTTATTGGTAAAGCAGATCAACAGCCCTTCAACCCCCCTCGTCGAGCGCGTCATCCTTGAACATAAGATCATCGAAAGACACTCCATCGCAAAAAGATCCGGGCAAAATTTTCGAGTGGACGATCTTACTGAGAAGACGGCGCCCGGCGACGGAACGGACGCGAAGGGTAGAATCCGGCAAGCGGACGCTACAGGGAAGAAATAATAGCCGCGTTCTTTACGCGGATCATACGATTGTGCTGGCTTCCGCGTCACAGTTCCAGCCGGCAGATAATTTCGACGCGACGACATACATGCGCGCATGATGATTCGATAACATGAAAAGGCCTCCCATTGCGATCCTTTCTCTCATCGCGGCGTTGAATTTCGGTGCAGGAGACAGATCTACCACCACGCAGAGTTCGCTTGCCGACGTCGTCAACCCGCTCATTGGAACGGCGCCCTCTCGCACCATCAGCGCATTACGGCACGGGGAAGGGACTGAAAATAACGCGCAAGTGATTCCGGAAGTCACCGTACCGTTCGGTATGACAAATTGGACCCCACAAACGAGAGTGACCGAAGCGAAATGTGTTGCGCCGTATTATTATAGTGACACACTCATCTCGGGATTTCGGGGTACCCACTGGTTGAGCGGTTCTTGTACGCAGGATTACGGGAGTTTCACCCTCATGCCCGTCACCGGCAGCGTGAACTGCCTCACGGAGAAACGCGCTTCACGCTATTTCCACGACAACGAGATCTCAAGTCCGTATTATTACAGCGTGTTCTTGGAGAAATACAATATCCGAACAGAGATCACAGCGACGACGAGATGCGGGCTGTTGAGATTCACGTTCGGCCGATCTGATCGCGGTACCATTTTCATTGAACCCAATAGTGATTTTGGAGAAGGTTCTCTCGTCATCATCCCCGAGAAGAAGGAGATCGTCGGATTTAACCCTGTCCATAGAATCTACCAGGGATGGGGGAAAAGAGCGGGGTTTTGCGGATATTTCGTCGCGCAGTTCAGCCGGGGCTTTGCATCGTACGGTGTCTATCACGATTCAACCAGGCAAACTGGCAACCGTGAAATTTCGAATCTGAAAAAGAGCGGCGGTTTTGTCTCGTTCGCGCTCGCTCCGAGCGAGAATATAACCGTCAAGATCGGAACATCGTTTACGAGTGCGGAAGAAGCGAGAAAGAACCTGGAGCGGGAAACCAATGGTTTGGATTTCGACGCGGCGAAAGAGAGGCTGAAAACAAGGTGGGATGCCATGCTCTCAAAGGTGCAGGTGCGCGGCGGTTCGATGAAATCCCGAACGAACTTCTACACTGCGCTGTATCACGCCTTCATTCTGCCGAGAACGTATAACGATGTTGACGGATCGTATCCAAGCTTTGCAGGAGGGGATTCGATCTGCAATTCCGGCGATCATACATATTATTGTGATTTTTCATTGTGGGATACCTACAGGGCATTGCATCCCCTTTTCAACCTCGTGATACCGGAGATCAATGCCGATATGGTCCGATCGCTGTTGTTGAAGGCAGAGGAGGGAGGCTGGCTTCCGATATACCCCTGCTGGAACAGTTACACTGCTGAAATGATCGGAGATCACGCCATCTCGGTCGTTGCCGACGCATACGTCAAGAATGTAGTGACGCTGACTGAAAAGGATTATTCGTATTTGAAAAAAAATGCGACGGAGACTCCAAACGAGTACCGCGAATACTTAGACGGCAAAGGGGTCCGGGCGCTACGATCGTACATCAAGTACGGTTTCATTCCCCTGGAAGACAGCGTGAATGAATCTTTCCATCGCGGAGAACAAGTGTCGCGCACGCTTGAATACGCGTACGATGATTTCGCGCTCAGCCAGATCTCGAAGAAAATGGGGAAAGAAGACGACTACACATATTTTCTTGAAAGATCCAGGAACTACAGGAACGTCTATGATGCTCGGGTCGCGTGTGTTTCCGGAAGATCTATTGACGGAACATTCACTAAAGATTTCAGCCGAACGGCCCGCATGCCCTACATCACCGAGGGGACGCCGGGGCAATATTTGTGGTATGTGCCGCAGGACGTCATTGGCTTAATGAGGCTCATGGGGGGAAAAGAAAAATTCAACGAGAGCCTAGATCAGTTTTTCGCAAGTGGTCAATACTGGCACGGCAACGAACCGGATCAGCAGGTGCCGTTTTTGTATGTTTACTCGGGCGAACCATGGAAGACCCGGAATGTTGTGCGGCAAATTCTCAATGAAGAGTACGACAATACCCCGGGGGGCTTAAGCGGAAACGACGACGCGGGCCAGATCTCTGCCTGGTACATTTTTGCATCGCTTGGCATGTACCCGGTATGTCCGTCGAGCCAAGAGTATGTATTGACCGCTCCCGCATTTGAAGAATCGGTTGTGGATCTCCCGGAGGGCAAGAAATTGATCATACGTGCGAAAGGGGCCTCCGAGGGGACGAATCATGTCAGCGCAATTCATTTCGGCCAAACATCCGTGGAGAATTTCCAACTCAGCCATTCAGACCTTGTCCATGGAGGGGTCCTGGAATTTACCATGGCGCGCGATCCCGGTGCCGAAAATTAATTGGCCGGCCGTGGGTGGAACTCATACGTCTGTGTGAAAGAAAGAACGCTCGTGAAACGAAAGACAATAGAATTACTTCGTGAGGCTTACGGGAAATATGGAATAGCTGCTTTTAACGTTTTCAACGCTGAGCAGATTCACGGAGTTTTCGCAGGCGCTTCGCAGTCCGCCCGGCCGGTGATTCTTCAGATCACTCCGGTTGCTCAGGGTTACATGAACGAGAAATTCCTGGAGGCAATGATAAACGCGGCGCATGAGGTCTATGGTCATGTGGAGTTTTCCGTTCATCTGGACCACGGAAACTTCGAATCTTGCAATCGTGCGATCGAAACGGGATTCTACGATTCTGTCATGATCGATGCTTCGGCCGAACCTTTTGAAAAAAACATCCGGATAACTTCTCAGGTAGTACAGCGGGCACACGAGGCGGGAATTGCCGTCGAAGCCGAATTGGGGATATTGGGGGGCAAAGAAGATGAAAACACGCAAGGTCCGGAGAAAGGGAGGTACACCAACCCCGATCAGGCCGCGGAATTCGTCGGCCGGACCAACTGCGACAGTCTTGCGGTCGCTGTCGGGACGAGCCACGGCGCGTACAAGCTCGAAGGCGAGGAGGGGCTGAATTTTTCGATCCTCGAACGGATTCAGACGCTCCTTCCGCGGTACCCTCTCGTCCTGCACGGCGCCTCGGGAGTCCCGCTCGATGAAATCTCCCGCATCAACGATGCTGGAGGGAAATTGAGCTCCAAAGCGAGAGGAATTACCACTGAACAACTCTTAGAAGCCGTTCGGCACGGCATCACGAAGGTAAATGTTGCAACCGATGCGAGGCTTCTCTGGACGAGAGTTCACAGGGAATTTTTTAAAGGATCCCCCGAATTATTCGATCTTGTTTTGCCGGGAAGAATATACATGGAGGAATTGAGAAATTTCGTCAGACAGAAATGTGAATCATTAATTTTAGAAAACCATGAAAATTGATCCGAAGTGTAAATTGCTGGTTCATCCGGACCATGGAGGATCTCGCGGCTATCATGAAATTCCGGCACAAACAGCCGGCTGGAATTATCTGAGTTTCGGTGCTCGCCGGATGAAAAAGGGGGAGCGATGGGAGCACGGCACCGGTGACGACGAATTATGCGTGGTTCTGCTGGGTGGAAAGTTCACGCTCTCGTCAAAATGGGGGAAATGGAGCACCGAAAAGGGACGCGCAAATGTCTTCAGCGGACTTCCGCATGCCGCGTACTTCCCTCCTGAAACCGAATTCATCCTTGAAGCAGCAAGCGCCGAAGTCGACATCGCATTCGGTTATACAAAAGGGGATGCGCAGTTTCCTGGGCGACTCATAACGCCGGAGGATGTACAGGAGCTAGGCATTGAATTCCGCGGCGGGGACAATGCCTCCAGGCAAATCAATTCGATTCTCCCCCCCGGCTCGGCCTGCCATCGTCTGGTCTGTGTTGAAGTGTATACCCCTTCGGGAAACTGGAGCTCGTATCCTCCGCACAAACACGATGTCCGCACGTTTGACCAAAAAGGAGCTCTTGCGGAAGCCCAACTGGAGGAGGTCTACTTCTATAAATTCGACAAGCCTCAGGGATTTGCGATCCAAAAAATATACACGGATGACCGGAGTCTCAATGAACTGGCGGAGCCCCATTCGGACGACGTGGTTCTTGTGCCGAAAGGATACCATCCGGTTTCAGCCGCGTTTGGGTACAACGCGTACTATTTGAACTTTTTAGCCGGGACCGATCAGTCACTGGCTAAAAGCGACGACCCCGATCACGAATGGATTTACGGGACCTGGAAAAGCATGGATCCCCGGATACCTCTTGTCACCTTGGGGATGAATAAATGAAGGCAGCTTTTCTATGAAAAAATATGATGTGATAACGTACGGCCGCTCCTCGATCGACCTGTACAGCAACAACATCGGAAGTCCGTTTGAAGAGATCAAAGAGTTTGGAGCATTTGTCGGCGGATCGCCGCTGAATATTGCCGTCGGCGCGAAACGGCTTGGATTACATTCAGCCCTGCTCACCGCTGTGGGGGATGACATGGTGGGAAAATTCGTACTGAATTTTCTTCGCACCGAAGGGGTCGAAACAGCGTTCATACCGGTCAAGAAAAATGCCCGGACAAGCGCCGTCATCCTGGGAATTCAGCCTCCGGATAATTTCCCGCTGGTCTATTACCGCGACAACTGCGCCGATTCCAAATTGAATATCGACGATGTCGTGAGGGCGGATATCGCCGGCGCACGTTTGCTGGAAGTATCCGCCACCGCGCTGAACGTCGAACCGAGCCGGTCGGCGGCATTCTTCGCGGCGGAGCAAGCGCTTGAAAACGAAGTGCCGGTGCTGATCGACCTGGATTTCAGGGCCGATCAATGGCACGATCCGCGCGCCTACGGCGTCACGGCCCGCGCGTTCCTCAACTACTGCAGACTGGCAATCGGTACGGAAGAGGAAATTCTCGCGACCATGGTCAAAGACCCTTCACAGATAAAGATCACGAATCAGCAGATTTCCGCCCCCGAGATCACCGGAAGCATCGATGAAGCGATCAAGGCGATCCTCAAGAGCAGTGTCGAAGCCCTGGTGATCAAGCGCGGTGCGAAGGGTTCATCGGTCTTCCTTAAAGACGGTAGCGTTATTGATGTGCCGGGGTTCCGTGTCGATGTCGTGAACATTCTCGGAGCGGGAGACGCATTCGCGGCCGGCTTCATGTACGGTTTCCTGCACGGCTGGGATTGGTATCGATGCTGCAGGCTTGGTAATGCCTGCGGCGCTATCTTAGTGACGAAACACGGGTGCGCCAACTTTAATCCGACGTTCCAGGAAGCAACGGACTTTATAGAATCCAACGGAGGTTTCTAAATGGAAACGATCCGATTGACAGCCGCGCAGGCGGCGATCAGATTTCTTAAACACCAATACGTTGAACGCGACGGCGTCGAAAATCAATTTTTCGCCGGATGTTTCGGGATTTTCGGCCACGGGAATGTCGCCGGGATTGGGCAAGCGCTTCAGCAGAACAAGGATTTTAGATACTACCAAACCCGCAATGAGCAGTCGATGGTACACACCGCTGCCGCATATGCAAAAATGAAAAATCGATTGAGCACCTTCGTCTGCACCTCCTCAATCGGCCCTGGTGCCACGAACATGATCACCGGCGCCGCCGCCGCGACGATCAACAGACTGCCGGTGCTCCTTATCCCGGGGGACATTTTTGCTGCGCGAAACGTGTCGCCGGTTCTTCAGCAGCTCGAAAGCTCCGGAATGCAGGATATTTCAGTCAACGATTGCTTCAAGCCTGTCGCAAAATATTGGGATCGGCTCTCTCGGCCTGAACAACTGATTACCTCGCTCCCCGAAGCAATGAGAGTTCTTGTCTCACCGGCTGATACGGGGACCGTGGTTCTCGCGATCCCGCAGGATGTTCAGGCGGAAGCATTCGATTTTCCTCTCCAGCTCTTCCGCAAGCGTGTGTGGACGATCCCGCGAATTCGCCCCGACCGCGAAATGATAAGAAGAGGAGTTGAGCTCATCAGAAATTCAAAGAAGCCTATGATCATTGCCGGCGGCGGAACGATCTACAGCGGCGCTGAAAACCTCCTCAGAAAGTTCATCAAGGAAACCGGCATGCCGGCCGCAGAAACGTTCGCGGGGAAAGGCGCACTCCCGTACAATTTGCCTGAAAATGTCGGAGCGATCGGCGTCACCGGAACGCTGGGGGCGGTTGCAATGTCAAGAGAAGCAGACCTTGTGATCGGCATCGGCACTCGCTATACCGATTTTACGACGGCTTCTAAGACCGCTTTTCAGAATCCTGAGGTGAGATTCATCAATATCAATGTTGCCGAGTTTGACGCGTATAAGCATTCGGCGCTGCCAATGGTCGGGGACGCGCGAGTTTGTCTCGAAGAAATTATAGATTTGCTCGGAAATTACAAGGTCAATGAACAATGGCATCAGAAAGCAGCCGCCTTCAACTCGTCGTGGGATGAAAGAGTCAGCGCTTATTATAGAGAGAAGGGGGAGATGCCGGTCACTCAATCTGAAGTCGTGGGGGCGGTCAACGACTTCTCCGGTCCCAGGGATGTCGTCCTCTGCGCTGCAGGGAGTTTGCCGGGTGACCTGCACAAGCTCTGGCGGACGAAGGACAGTAAATCGTTCCATTTGGAATACGGTTACTCGACAATGGGATACGAAATAGCTGCGGGTCTTGGAGCGAAAATGGCTTGCCCGGACAGAGAAATCTACGTCATGGTTGGCGACGGCAACTACCTGATGAACAACCATGAAATAATTACTTCCGTCCAGGAAGGTATCAAAATCACGATCATCCTGCTGAATAATAACGGTTTCAAAAGCATCGGCTCGCTTTCGGAATCGGTCGGCAGCCAACGGTTCGGAACGGAATACAGAATGCGGAACCGGACGACGGGCGAATTGGACGGCATGCAGCTGCCGGTCGACTTCGCGGCGAATGCACGGAGTCTCGGGGCACAGGTCATCGAAGCAGATACGATCGCCTCCCTTCGGAAAGGCCTCGAACGCGCGAAGCAATCCGATCGCACAACGGTCATTTGCATCAATACCGATTTGAAAAAAGGAATAGACGGTTATGCCTGGTGGGATGTCGCGGTTGCAGAAGTGTCGGAAATGGACTCTGTCAAGGAGGCGCGCCGGATATATGCGGAGAACAAGAAAACGCAGAACTACTACCTTTGATAAAAAGAGATGAAGACTCTCAAGAACTACATTGACGGGAAGTGGATCGACAGCACGTCGAGCGATCGCATTGCCGTAGAAGACCCCGGCACCGGAGAGATGATCTGGCAGGTCCCGCGCGGCAACGAAGAAGATGTCGAACTCGCAGCAAGAGCGGCCGCACGCGCATTCAATCCCTGGAGAAATGTACCGGCAGAAAAGAGGATTCAATACCTCTTCGGAATGAAGGCGGTGTTGGAGCGAAACGCCGATGAGATCGCGACGATCTGCACGAGAGAATGCGGCAAAACCTTCGCCGAATCAAAAGCTGAAATTGTAAGGGCGGTCGAAAACGTCGAGGTGGCATGCGGGATACCTCTGTTGATGCAGGGGGAATTCTCGGAAAACATTTCAACCGGCATCGACGAATTTGTGATCCGCCAGCCTTTGGGAGTTGCAGCCTGCATTACTCCGTTCAATTTCCCCGTGATGATCCCTTTTTGGTTCTTTCCGTACGCGATCGCATGCGGCAACACGTACATCGTGAAACCTTCGGAAAAAGTGGCGGGAACGATGTCGCGTATTTTTGAGATCCTTGAAGAGGTGGGGCTGCCTAAAGGCGTACTGAACCTGGTGCACGGCGCGAAGGAGACCGTCGACGCTATCTTGCATCATGACGAGATCAAGGCCGTCAGTTTTGTTGGGTCCACAACCATAGCACGATATGTGTACGCAAAAGGAACCGAGAATGGCAAGAGAGTACAGGCGCAGGGAGGGGCGAAAAACCCCTTGGTTGTCATGGGTGATGCGGACCCTAAAACCACCACTGGGATTATTGCGGACAGCGTTTATGGCTGCGCCGGGCAGCGATGCCTGGCAGCTTCAACGGTCATCCTTGTGGGAGATGCCGTGGAAAAGTTCAAGGATCAGCTTGTTGAGGCAGCCAGGTCCAAGGCGACGTGGTATGGACTCGACAAGAAAGCACAGATGGGGGCGATCATCACCTCGGAGAGCAAGAACAGGATTGAATCGATCATAGAAGAGGCAAAGAACAAAGGGGCTCACGTTTTGGTGGATGGAAGGAATACCTCGATCGCCGGTTTCGAGAAGGGGCACTATATCCAGCCGACCATCATTGAAGAGGCCCCTCCGGACTCCGCTGCGGCCATGACTGAAATTTTCGGCCCTGTGATGAACTTGAAATATGTGGAGACTCTCGAGGATGCCATTGACTTCATCAACCAAGGGAGGTATGGAAACGCTGCCTGCATCTTCACAACAAGCGGATCGGCGGCCCGCAAGTTCAGGAGTGACGTGTTGGCCGGAAATGTCGGAATCAACATTGGAGTTCCGGCCCCGATGGCGTTCTTCCCCTTCAGCGGCTGGAAGGAGTCGTTCTTTGGCGATCTTCATGGGCAATCGAGGCACGCGGTAGAATTTTTCACTCAGACAAAAGTAGTTATTGAACGCTGGCATGAAGAATGGTCTAGAAAATTTTAAATGAACGTGAACGAAAGACATCAATGGCAATGATCAGCATAGCGAACGCACCTTGCTCGTGGGGTGTGCTTGAATTTGAACTTGAAGGAAAAGCGCCTGCCTACGACCAGGTGCTCGATGAAATAAAGGAAACAGGATACGACGGGTCAGAACTCGGCGACTGGGGTTTTATGCCGTCACAACCTGCGCGGCTGCGGTCCGAGCTTGAGAAGCGGGGATTGAAGATGGTCGGCGCTTTTGTCCCCGTGTTATTGAAGGACGAAAAGAAGCACAAAGCGGGGGTCGAGACCGCAGTGCGAACGGCATCGTTAATGAAGGACGCCGGGTATCGCGATGCGTTCATCGTTCTGGCCGACGAGAACGGAACGATACCCGTGCGCACGAAGAATGCGGGGCGCATCACCCGCGAATTAGCTCTGACGGAAAAGGAGTGGAAAATTTTCTGCGATGGCGCTGAGCGCGTTGCCCGGCAAGTGAAAAAAGAAACGGGATTGCGGACCGTCTTCCATCATCATTGCGGCGGGTATATTGAGACGCCCGATGAGGTGGAGATCCTGATGAACTCTACCGATCCCGATCTGCTCGGATTGGTACTCGATGCCGGGCATTACAAATTTGGCGGAGGAGACCCAATTCTGGCCTTAAAAAAATACGGCCGCCGTATCTGGCACGTTCACTTCAAAGACTGCGACGATCGAATCGCCGCCCTGGCTCGGCAGAATACATTGGACTATTTTGAATCGGTCAGGCATGGAGTATTTTGCGAGCTTGGAAAGGGATCCGTCGATTTTCCTGCGATCGTTCAGCAACTGCAGCGGACGATGTATGAAGGCTGGATCGTGGTCGAACAAGATGTCCTGCCCGGCATGGGCAACCCCAAAGTATGCGCGCGGCGTAACCGTGAGTATATCAAATCACTCGGACTATAAATTCAGAAAAACCTGGATATCATGATGAAGAAAATTCAAATAGGCGTACTTGGCATCGGGCGCATCGGAAAAGTTCACGCCGAAACCATCGCCCGAAGCATTCCCGAAGCAGAAATTGCGGCGATCGCAGACGTCAACATTGAGGCGGCACGGTCGTTCGCTGAACGTCTGTCGATCAAGTCAGTGTTCGGCGATTCCCGGCGCGTGATCGACAACCCCGACGTCGACGCGGTATTGATCTGCAGTCCTACCGACACCCATGCTCGGTATATCGTCGAAGCGGCGAAAGCGGGGAAGCACATCTTCTGCGAAAAGCCGATCGATCTTGACCTGGCGGCCATCGAAAGGACGTTGGACGTGGTGGAGAAGTGCGGCATCAAACTTATGGTCGGATTCAACAGACGATTCGACCCGAATTTCAAGAAGATCAAGCAGATGGTCCTCGACGGGAAGATCGGTGAACCGCATATCCTGAAGATCACTTCGAGAGACCCCGCTCCCCCTCCGCTGGAATATATTGCTGTATCGGGGGGAATGTTTCTCGATATGACGATTCACGATTTCGACATGGCCCGTTTCATTGTCGGCAGCGAAGTCGACGAAGTGTTTGCAGTGGCGGATGTTAAAGTCGATGAGGCGATAGGGCGGGCCGGAGATGTGGATACCGCAGTGATCACGCTGAGGTTCAAGAACGGAACTCTCGGCGTCATTGACAACAGCCGGCGTGCTGTGTATGGCTATGATCAGCGGGTTGAAATTTTCGGCTCGGAAGGCATGGTCAAGGTGGATAATAATGCTCCCGATAACCACGATTATTACAGCAGAGACGGAGTTCATTCTTCCCTTCCTCTGAATTTTTTCATGGACCGGTACACCGAGGCCTACGCGAACGAGATCAAGGAATTCTGCCGATGCGTCGCGCAGGATCAGCCGGTGAGCGTAGGGGGAATGGACGGGTTACTCTCGGTCGCGATCGGCATGGCGGCAAAGAAATCGCTTGCCGCCAAAAGGCCGGTGAAGGTCTCCGAGGTATACCGAGACTCGAAGTGAGAGCGGCCTAAATGATGCCCCCAATAAATGATGCGGTATGGTTAGCATGTGTTCGGACCTCATGATAGGCTGTCAGCGGCTGAGCAAAGATGTTGTTCGGGTCTCTATTTTCATTGCCTTCTTTGTCGCAGGCGCATCGGCACAGACGCTCACCACGTATGTTGATCCTTTCATTGGCTCCGAGGGAGAGGGACATGTTTTTGTCGGACCGTCGTGTCCGTTCGGTATGGTGAAGCCGGGGCCTGACTGCGACCTCAATGCTAACAGCGGGTATGTCTCCGACACGTTACGGCCCATTTTTGGGTTCAGCCAGGTGCATGTCAGCGGAACCGGAGGAGGACCGAAATACGGCAATATTTCAGTGATGCCTTTCAACGGAGACCTCGATTCGCTGTCCCAGGAATCTCCTCGAACAGAAGAAACGGCGCATGCCGGATACTACGGCGTCAGACTCAAAAGATGGAACATCAATGTCGACCTGACGGCATCTCATAGTGTAGCCTTCCATCGTTATACATTTCACGCAAAAAGCCGGCATGGAATTAAAATTGATGGCGGCTTTTTCCTTGGCGAAAAACCGATTCCTGATTCGCGGGAAGCCCAGCAATTTGTCGGGTCGGAAATTCAAATTCTGAATGACTCTACTATCGCAGGCTACAGCAGAATACGAGGGGGCTGGAACAACGGAAAAGCCTATACTGTCTATTTTCAGGCAGTCTTTGACCATCCCTGCACAGGATACGGAACTTGGAAAGGCAAGGAGATTTGTCCGCGGGTGAAAACGCAATTCGATTCGGGGGAAAAGACGGGCGCTTTCTTTTATTTTGACGGCGCGGAGAACGAGGTCATTCAAATGAAGATCGGCGTATCTTTTGTAAGCGCCTTGAAGGCCGCGCATTCGATAACAGAGGAAGCGCCGCGCTGGAATTTCGATGCATTGTTGGAGCGGACCGACAGTACATGGGAACGGCTGTTGCGGAGGATCGAAATAGAAGCCTCATCAGATCAGAAGAAAATGTTTTATACTGCCCTGTACCACACGATGCTGATGCCTGTCGATCGATCGGGGGAGAATCCCCTCTGGGTCTCCTCTGAACCTTACTACGACGATTTCTACGCGATCTGGGATATCTATCGATCTTCTCTTCCTCTGATTACGCTGATCGACCCCGGCCGGGAAACCGACATTGTCAACGCCCTTCTCAATATTTACAAACATGACGGGTACATGCCCGACGCAAGGAGCGGCAACTGCAACGGCAGAACTCAGGGAGGTTCGAACGCTGACGTTGTGATCGCAGACGCATACGTGAAAGGCCTCAAGGGAATCGATTATAGCCTTGGATTGAAGGCGTTGTTAAAAGACGCAACGATCCCCCCGGGGGACAACGAGGAAAAAGAGGGACGCGGCGGATTGGCGGACTATAACACCATTGGCTACGTGTCGAACCGGTACGCTCGAGCAGGCAATAGAACTGTCGAATACGCCTATGACGATTTCTGCATTTCTGAAGTTGCCAAAGGATTGGGCAGAATGAAGGAGTATCAGCAATATCTCAAACAGTCCGGCAATTGGCAGAACCTGTGGAGAGATGTTGACGACCACGGGGCGCATGGCTTCATCATGCCAAAAGACGTCTCCGGACATTGGGTCGACAGCATTGAATGCGATGGACAGAGCGGCACCTATGTCCGGTATACACCTTTGGCTCAGGAGTGGCCGAAATGCGTCTGCTGGTGGTGCGGTTTTTTTTATGAAGGCAATTCGTGGGAGTATTCTCTTTTTGTTCCGCAGGACGTACAGGGGCTCATCGTCAAGACAGGGGGGACAGATGCATTTCGATCGCGATTGGATACATTCTTCGATAACGGGTATTACAACGTGAGCAACGAGCCCGATTTCCTCACACCGTGCCTCTATCATTGGGTAGGAAGACCTGACGTCAGCAGCCAGCGTATCAGGTCCATTATCGACACGTGCTATAACAGCTCTCGAAGCGGGATCCCGGGCAATGACGATTCGGGGGCAATGTCGTCCTGGCTCGCGTTTCACATGATGGGATTGTATCCAAATGCCGGACAACCGTACTACCTGATCACAGCCCCTTTTTTTCCGAGAGTGGCCTTGCACGAAGAAGAGGGGGGAACGTTCACGATCATAGCTCGGAATCTCTCTGAGAAAAATTTATTCATCCAATCGGCGACCTTGAATGGCAGGCCATTCAATCAAGCGTGGATCGGTCATCGGGAGATCCTGGAAGGGGGAACATTGACCCTCGAGATGGGGGCACGGCGGTCACACTGGGGAGAAACAATATCCCCTCCCAATCCGGAATGATCATCGTGAAAACCCTTGACATAACCACATACGGAGCGATCGGCGACGGCAAAACAGACAATGCCCTCGCTATCCAAAAAGCAATCGATGACTGTTCACGGTCAGGCGGCGGAATCGTGAGCGTACCTGAGGGGCAAACATTTTTGACCGGGCCTTTCAATCTCAAATCGTTCGTCAACCTTCGCGTCGAAGAAAATTCAACCTTGCTGGCAAACCCGGATGAATCTGTGTACACGAAGAGCGCCTTCAGAGAGAATGTGGGCGAGGGGAGTATCTGGATAGGCGCTGAGAACGCGAAAGAAGTGACCATCAGCGGAAAAGGCGCCATCGATGGCAACGGCGCCGCCTTCATGGGGCCCGAGGAGAAAGCGGCGTACGCACTCAAGCCATTCGTTACTTTTGACCGGCGTCCACATGTATTCACTCCCGTCCATTGTACCGGGCTCTCCATCCACGATGTTACGTTCAAGAATTCCGCGTATTGGTGTCTTCACCTAGTCGGTTGCAGCAACGTGAACATCGCCGGAGTAAAGATCTACAATGACCTGAAAATCAGGAACTCCGACGGCATAGACCTGGATCACTCCTCAAACGTCCTTATTAAGGACTGCGATATTGAATCCGGCGACGATTGTATTTGCTTCAAAACGAGAAGGGAATACGCCGAATACGGGCCGACGGAGCATGTGGTAGTATCTGGTTGCTTCCTCACCTCGACTTCGTGTGCGATCAAGTTGGGGAGCGAGAATGTCGATGCGATCCGAGATATCCTTGTGCACGATTGTACCATTCGGTCCAGCAACCGAGGGATCGGCCTCCAAAATAGGGATGAGGGGCGCATGCAAGACATCAATTTTAAGAATATTTCAGTGGAAGGAAGATTATTTGACGACGTTTGGTGGGGGAAAGCCGAACCCATTTCTGTCACCGCTTATAAAAGAGCGGCAAGCAAAGGGAAGGACGCCAACGTCAGGTTTGCCAAAGGGCAAACAGAAGGAAACGTCGGCGCAATTTCCCGCGTGACGTTTTCAGGGATCACGTGCAGAAGCGAAAACGGGATCTTTGTCGGCGGAGAGAGCGACAAGGTCCATGGGATCGAATTTTCAGACGTTCATCTTCAAATTTCAAAGACCACGAAGTTTGCCGGCGGCGTGTACGACCTGCGCCCCTCGGATACCGTAGGGATTCTTCAAGCTCCCACCGCCGGGTTTTACTTATTGAATGCAAAAGAGGTTTCCTTAAAAAACTGTTCCGTTCATTGGGGAGAAAAGAAAACGCCGTACTTTAAGCACGCCCTCTATGCTTCAGAAGTTGCCGGCCTGCGCGTCGATAACTTCGCTGGGAACGGAGCACAGGACGGCATCAAAGCGATTCAGTGCGACAGGTGCGAAAGCCTGCAGCTCACCTAGAAGAATAAATCAGCCATGTTTGGTCTTCGATTCCTTGACCTTCTCGTGATCGCCGCCTACTTCGGGGCGATCATAGCAATCGGTATTCGATCGGCGTTGCGAATAAAAAACCAGGAGGACTATCTTCTGGGAGGGAGAAAATTCGGAAAGCTGATCCAAACATTTGCAAGTTTTGGACAGGCGACGTCGGCGGACCAGCCCGTGGGGGTGGCAACTACAACTTTCCACAACGGAGCGTCCGGCGCATGGAGTGCGCTTCTGCTGGTATTCTTTACGCCGGTGTTCTGGATAACTTCCCCGTGGCTCCGCAGGATGAGACTGTTGACGATGGGAGATTTCTATGAGGAGCGTTATGGATCAAAAAAGATGGCAGCAACGTACGCTCTCATTGCGACGTTCGGGATGATGGGTTTGCTCTCCGTCGGTTACACGGCAATGAGCAAGACCGTGCTGGCAATTACCCCGAAAAGCGTCGCCGAATACAGCGCTCAGGAACGGCGGGAGTATGACCTTGCTCAGGAGATGAACGGACTGGAAAACAGAGACTTCAATCTGCTCACCGAGGCCCAACAAGCCCGGCTTCATGAATTACGGCTGCTGAATCCGCAAGGATTTTTTTCGTACAACAGTGAAGCGCTGCTTGTGTGGATCGTTTGCGTCATAACGATCATGTATGCCGCGACCGGAGGGCTGGAAGCTGCCTTTTACACCGACATGCTTCAGGGCTCGTTCATCATCGTTTTATCCGTCATCTTGATCCCGTTCTCCTGGTCGAGAATTTCCCGCATATACGGGGACGGTAATATTCTGTCCGCTCCGAAAATACTTCACCAACATTTGCCGCAGTCGTTCTTCGAAATATTCGGCTCCCCCTCGCTGATCGATTTTACCTGGTATTTCATCATTGCCGCCTCCTTGGTCGCAGGAGTCACCGTCGTCACGCAGCCCAATCAACTTGTGACGAATGCGGCGGCAAAGGACGAGCATTCGGCTCGAATGGGATTCGTCACCGGCGTGTTCATGAAGCGATTTTGCACGATCCTCTGGGCTGTTGTTGGCCTTGCCGCGACGTTATTGTATACGGGGAAAGTCCAGGATTCCGATCTGATCTGGGGGTACGCCACCCACGACCTCTTGGGACCTGTGGGGTTCGGATTGATCGGACTGATGGTGGCGTCGATGATGGCTGCGCTCATGTCTGCCGCAAGCTCCCTGATGCTCACGGTCTCCGGCTTGTTACTTCATAATATCTACCGGCCTCTGGTCCCGGGGAAGAGCGAGAAACACTACGTCTGGGCCGGCAGAATGTTTGGCGGATTGTTTCTGATCGGAGCGGCGATGATCGCGCTCCAGTTCAACGATGTCTTTGAACTCCTGAAATTTATCTGGTCATTTTTTGTTATCTTTGCGGCGGCGTTTTGGCTCGGATTAAAATGGCGGCGCGCAACGCGTGTGGCGGCATGGTCTTCCATCGTGTCGACGCTCTTCATCTTTTACATCATTCCGCTGGCAGTGCCCTCGGCATTCCCTTCGTTGCGGACAAATACGTGGATGCTTCTTGAAACCCATCCATCGCCGGTAACGCGTTCGTATGCCGCGAGTGAGTCGGATGTTGAGCTGAGGAATAAGGAGAGGGCGAATTGGGAGTCATTGGACCCTGTACATAAGGCATCTGTTGAATGCCCGCCGGCACTGAAGTTCGGCGAGACGTTTTCGAAACAGTATCAATTGCCTTCGAGAGCGATCTTTTGGTCCAAACAGCCGGTAATGAACGAGAAGGGGGTCTTCGTTGCGCAAGGGTCTTTTTTCCCTGAACTCGTCGTGCTGCATTTCCTTGGATTCAATCTCCAGGATAAGCCGTACGCCTTGCTAGAAACGATCACGATGATCGTTCCTCTGGTCTTTTCCTTTCTTGTTCTTGTCGTGGTGACGCTGTTCACTGTCTCCGATCACGATGAAAGAGCGCTTCGCTTCTTCCTGAAAATGCGGACCAAAGTCCGTGGCCTTGGGCCCGAGGCGGACGCGGTTGATCTCAAGAATGCTTTTGACCACCCCGATCAGACCGAGAAGCTCCTTCTTTTCCGGGGAACAAACTGGGAAATATACAGGTGGAACCGGCAAGACATCCTGGGGTTTCTCGCATCAATTGCCATCGTCTTCGTGGTCCTGGGAACATTGTACGCGGTGGTTTCCATCTACTAATCATTAGGCTGAGCCATATGAAGAGTTCACGACTTCGGTGCGTCTCTTTGATGTTGTTCCTTGCAGTTTGCGTTAGAAGCAACGCACAAGATGCCGGAAAATTAAATTCGAATACGGGAGAAGAGGCGGCGCCGACTCCGCCGATGGGATGGAATAGTTACGATGCGTTCGGAAGTAATGTCACAGAAGCGCAGTTCAGGTCTGAAGTTGATTTTTTAAGGGCGAATTTGCTCTCCCATGGATGGAAATACGCCGTCGTCGATTATCTCTGGTTTAATCCGACAGGCGGACCGAACATTCATCTTCGCAAGAATGGGGAGCCGATCGATTCGCTTGCTATGGATGAATTCGGCAGACTCCTTCCGGCGGTCAACAGATTCCCATCTGCGGCGGGCTCAAACGGTTTTAAGCCCCTCGCCGAGTATGTACATGGCATGGGCCTGAAATTCGGCATCCATATCATGCGCGGAATTCCGCGACAGGCATACTGGAAAAACATGCGCATCCTTGGCACAACGTTCTCCGCCCGCGAGGCTGCTGATACGCTGGCGTCCGGCCTTTGTCCATGGAACGACAATATGTACGGCCTGGATCCGGAGAGGCCCGGATCCCAAGCTTACTATAATTCGATCTTCAATCTGTACGCCCAATGGGGAGTTGATTTCATCAAGGTCGATGACATCGCCCGTCCATACCATAAAGGTGAAATTGAAATGATACGTAAGGCGATCGATCAATGCGGCAGACCTATGGTCCTGAGTCTGTCGCCGGGGGAAACGCCTTTATCTGAAGGGCAGAACGTGTCGAAGAATGCTTCGATGTGGCGTATCGCAGACGATATGTGGGACTCGTGGAAGGATCTCAGGCACAACTTCGACCTCTTGAATTCCTGGACTGAATGGAGAAAAAAGGGGCATTGGCCTGATGCGGACATGCTTCCCATCGGCCACGTCTCATTGAATGGATCGCCGAACGGGCCGGATCGGCTCTCGAGGTTCACGAAGGAAGAAACGTACACGTTGTTGACTCTCTGGTGCATCGCCCGTTCTCCGCTTATCATGGGCGGGGAATTGCTCACGACCCCGCAGTGGGTCATTGCACTGCTGCAGAACAGCGAGGTCATCGCAGTTGACCAGCATAGTACGGAGAATCGCCAGGTGATGAAGAACGACTCCGATGCTGTCTGGATGGGTCGTGACCCAGCGACAGGAAAAATCTACGTCGCACTGTTCAATTTACTGGATCAGGGGCGCACGATAGAGTTCAAATTCGTGTGGGTGCCGGACCTCAAAGGGCCCTGCCTTCTGCACGATCTGTGGAACAATAGAGACATCGGCAGCGTTGAAAAACGCTTCACCATCACTGTAGGGGCGCACGGCGCCGGGCTGTTCAGTCTGACTCAGCAATAATAGTTAGCCAGACATGATGGGTTCTCGATGAAATGTTTTCCCGACAACTGGTCAGGTCATCAAGGTCCGGTTCCGCAGTGAAGAACTTCTCTGGCATTCTGCCTTTGGTGCCTTCAATTTCCTGCTAACACATGTACTATTTTGATAAATCGGAAAGGATTATTCTCATGCATTCATTGTCGAGCCGTCTGTTTCGTGACGTGCATGCTCAATGGTACAAAGCGGCGATCGTGTTTTTCATTTCCATCTTTATGTTTCCAGGTGTGATCATCGGGGGCCTGCACTCCGACTCGGGTACGAGGAAGACCGAACTTTTCTGCACGAACTGGTCTTTTCACCTCGGCGATATTCAGGGAGCCGAGAGCCCCGCATTTAACGATTCGGCATGGAGGCTTCTGGATCTGCCTCACGACTGGAGCATTGAAGGAGCGTTTGACAAGGATAATCCGGCCGGCTTTGACGGAGGAGCACTCCCCGGCGGCGTCGGGTGGTATCGAAAGACGTTCACGGTCGAGGAATCAAACAAAGGAATGCTCATCTTCATTGACTTCGACGGTATCTACAGGAACAGCGAAGTTTGGATCAACGGCCACTATCTTGGAAGGAGACCGTACGGTTACTCATCGTTCGAATATGAGCTGACTCCGTTCATCAATTTCGGGAACGAGAAGAATGTGCTGGCCGTGAGAGTCGATAATTCTGAACAGCCGAACTCACGGTGGTATTCCGGCTCGGGAATTTACCGAAACGTCTGGCTTGTCAAGTCGTCAAGAGTGTTTGTTGATCACTGGGGGACGTTCATCTCGACGCCGCATGTGACCAAGGAAGGCGCACAAGTATCGATCCGGACGAGGATCAGGAATGCAATGAATACTGACCAAACGGTCACGCTGTCCACCATCCTGGTCGATAAGGATTCCAGGGAGGCCGGCAGAATCGCCTCGAACGCCGTCGTTCCGAAAAATTCTGTTTACGAATTTTCTCAGACTGCTCTGATCGCAAATCCGCAGCTGTGGAATGTTGATCGGCCTGCTCTGTATACCGCCAAATCAGAAGTTGCGGTTGACGGAAAAGTGAGTGATGCGTATTCAACGACATTCGGCGTTCGGACATTTTCGTTCGATATTGATAAAGGATTCATCTTGAACGGCGAACGGCTCAAAATACTCGGTGTCTGCGATCACCACGATCTGGGCTGTCTTGGCGCTGCGATCAACACGCGAGCATTGCAGCGGCAGCTTGAACTTCTTAAGACGATGGGCTGCAACGGAATTCGCACATCGCATAATCCTCCTGCGCCCGAGCTGCTGGATTTATGCGACAAGATGGGATTCATCGTGATGGACGAGGCTTTCGACATGTGGATGAAGCCGAAGACTAAATTCGATTATCATCTCGATTTTGCGGAATGGCATAAGCGGGATCTGGAGGATATGGTTGTGCGCGATCGAAACCACCCGAGCATCATGATCTGGAGCATCGGGAATGAACTTCCGGAACAGTGGGATCCCACAGACACAAGCGGAGCGGAGATCGCCAGGGATCTTTGCGCGATCATACGGAACCTGGATACAACGCGTCCGATCACTTCCAATTGCAGCGATCACAAAACGGATAACATCGTCATTCGATCCGGGGCTCTGGACATTGTCGGGTTTAGCTACGGTCAAAATGAATACCCGACGTTCCAAACAAATTTTCCGGGACAGAAGCTGATCGGTTCTGAGACCGCCTCAGCGCTTGAAAGCCGGGGTCACTATGATATGCCCTCGGACAGTGTCCGTGTCTGGCCTGCTCCAAAGAACAAATCGTATGTTACCGGGAATCCGGATTACACGGTTTCAGCTTATGACAATGTCTGTGTGCCCTGGGGGGCGACGCATGAAGAAGCATGGAAACTTGTGAAGAAGAACGACTTTGTCGCGGGAACATTCATTTGGACGGGCTTCGACTACCTGGGAGAACCGACTCCATATCAATGGCCTTCGAGGAGTTCCTACTTTGGCATCTTTGACCTCGCCGGTTTTCCGAAGGATGCATACTACTTGTACAAGAGCGAATGGACGCAGGAACCAGTGCTGCATATTTTGCCCCACTGGAACTGGAAAGCGGGTCAGTTGATAGATGTATGGGCATACACTAATTGCGATGAGGCCGAGCTTTTCCTTAACGGGAAGTCGATGGGCGTGCGAAGAAAAGGGGCGGATGATCTGCATCTGATGTGGCAGATCACGTATGAGCCGGGGACGCTAAAGGCGATCGGCAAAAGAGGAACAATGGTGTTAACTGATGAAGTGAAAACCGCAGGTTCTCCTGCAAAGATCGTTCTCGAGGCCGATCGAAATCGTATTGCGGCGGATGGACGGGATCTTTCGTTTGTGACGGTCAAAGTGCTCGACGAAAAAGGGGTTCTTGTTCCCGATGCAGAAAATCTGGTCCGATTTAAGATCTCCGGCGAAGGCAAGATCGCAGGAGTGGACAACGGTTCAGAGATTGATCACGAGCCGTTCAAGGCCGATTACCGGAAGGCCTTTAATGGACTCGCTCTCGTTGTTATTCAGTCGACCGAAAAAAAGGGAGCAATTCAGCTTGAGGCGTCATCGGATGGGCTGAAACCGTCCGCTCTGCTCATTACTTCAGAATGAGCGAAAGCTTTGCATTGATGACTTCTAAATAAAGGGCACTCATCACAAAAGAGGAATGAGTGACGCGATCACCCGTCATAATATTCATTGCATCAATTGTTGTCGTCGTCTTCAGTGGAGGCGGAAAGAATGCCGCCGAATCTCCGCCGATAGAGTTCACGCATCCTTTCCCATCGAAAACTCAATTGCAATGGGAGAACAGTAAGCTTGAAATGTTCGTCCATTTCGGCATGAATACCTTTACGGATAAGGAATGGGGAAACGGCACTGAAGACCCGGCGCTTTTTAATCCGACGGCCTTCAATGCCGACCAATGGGCTGCCGCGGCTAAAGAAGCCGGATTTAAGTACTTAATTTTAACTGCCAAGCATCACGATGGCTTTTGTTTGTGGCCCAGCAAGTTTACCGGACATACCGTGAGAAAGAGCCCCTATAAGAATGGTCAAGGCGACATTGTTAAAGAAGTGGCCGCAGCATGCCAGAAGGAGGGCCTCAAGTTCGGGTTTTATCTCTCCCCGTGGGACCGGCACGAATCGACGTACGGTACCGATGCCTATAATGCATTTTATTGCAATCAGCTCACCGAATTATTGACGAACTATGGAGAAATCAGTGAGGTGTGGTTCGACGGTGCAAACGGCGAAGGGCCGAATGGAAAACATCAGGTGTACGATTGGCCGAAGTACTATTCGACGATACGCCAATATCAGCCCGGTGCCCTTATCGCGATCGAAGGCCCCGATATCCGTTGGGTTGGAAACGAGAACGGAATGGCCGGCGAGACCGAATGGAGTATCCAACCCCCAAAATACCCTCTGCAAAATTCTGCCGAACCGAAAACATGGTGGCCGTCCCAATGCGATGTCTCGATTCGGCCCGGATGGTTTTACCATGCTTCCGAAGACGAACAGATAAAGACCGTTGATCAACTCGTGGATATCTACTTCAAGTCTGTCGGTAGAAATAGCAATCTGCTCCTGAATGTCCCCCCGAATTCCCATGGCTTGATTGCGAGCGTCGATGTTCATCGGTTGCAGGATTGGCATGCTCGGTTGGCGAAGATATTTGCAAATGAACTGTTCACAAACGCCGCCATCGTAGCCTCAAATACCAGGAATGAAAGTTATTCCGTTCACAACTGTCTTGACCACAACGCCGGGACGTTTTGGACCACGGAGAAAGACACCACCGCTGCTGATATTATTATCACGATGGACAAGGCTGCGGATATCAATATTATAGAACTTGATGAAGTCATTGAGTTCGGTCAACGGATCTCTTCGTTCGAGATTTATGCAGATCACAATGGCACATGGGGCAAGATCTTTTCGGGCACCACGATCGGCAGAACACGTCTCGCTCGTTTCCCGGCCGTGAACACTCAGCGAATAAAAATTGCCATCACTTCATCTCTTGCCGCGCCGGTCCTAAGTTCAGTTGAGGGGTATTACGATGAAAATAATGAAGTACGTTAGCGATTCAGTTTTTACCTTTCTTGTGTGCGAGAAGCATTGCGAATCAACTTTCAGGCTTGAATTAAAATAGATTCTTAGAGGAGCATCGATGAATTATGGTATGAAGGTACCCGCGGTGGGGGGACTTGATTTCGTTTCCGTGGGAGCATTGGTCCACCGACTCGACCCGGGCATCATTCCATTCAGGAAGGCGACGGAATGCCAGATCCATGTCAGCGGCGGGGAGTTCAACGTAGCGGCGAACCTTGCGGACTGTTT